>NZ_JASGBX010000016.1:0-116449 GCF_030053335.1 Pantoea sp. EABMAA-21 | reverse complement strand
TTGGCTCCTCTGACTGGACTCGAACCAGTGACATACGGATTAACAGTCCGCCGTTCTACCGACTGAACTACAGAGGAATCGTTTGGAACGGGGCGCATAGTAACGAGCAGGCTCTGGGTTGTCAAAGGCCTTTTCTACATTTTTAACTGACTGCTGAATAAAGCGTCAATTTTACGATTTTCTCCGCCTTAGCGCGCTGAATCACCCTCCATAACAGGATGATTTGTGATGCAAGTCACTAATGTTATGCAAAATTACATTCTGATTTGTCGATTTTGTCAGATACCTCGCATGTATGATCACAGATATTTCATTTCGCCGTTGTGGCGGCCAAAAGCGAAACATATATTCCAGATCAATTCCCACCCACAACTCCAGGTGCAGCATGAACAAAGTCAGAATCGGAATGATCGGCAGTGGTTACATTGGTCGTTGTCACGCCATAGCTTACGCGCAGGCTCCCACTGTTTTTGCGCTGAAAGGCGAAATCGTGCGTGAAATGCTGGCAGAGGTGAATCCAGAGCTGGCCGCGAAACAGGCGGCAACCTTTGGCTTTGCCCGTTCAACTGGCGACTGGCACGAGCTGGTGCGCGATCCCAACATCGATGTGGTCGACATCTGTGCCCCGAACTTCCTGCACAAAGAGATGGCGCTGGAAGCGATTCGTAACGGCAAACACGTTTACTCTGAGAAGCCGCTGTCGTTGTCTGTGGCAGACGCAGAAGAGATGGTGCAGGCCGCGCAGCAGGCAGGCGTCAAAACGCTGGTGGGCTTCAACTATATGAAAAACCCGACCAGCCAGCTGGCGCGTGAAATCATTGCGCGCGGTGAAATTGGCGAAGTGATCCATTTCTACGGCACTCACAACGAAGATTATCTGGCACGCCCGGAAACCCCGCTCGACTGGCACTGCCAGAAAGCGCTGGCCGGCTTGGGTGCGTTAGGCGATCTGGCGGCGCATATCGTCAACATGGCGCACTATCTGGTGGGCGACATCGAAGAAGTCAGCGGCGATATGATGACGGTAATTAAACAGCGGCCCGATCCCAAAGACCCTTCACGTCTGCTGCCGGTAGAGAACGAAGATCAGGCCAGCGCGCTGCTGCGCTTTAAAAATGGTGCACACGGCGTGTTTGAGACCTCGCGCATCGCCTGTGGCAGCAAAATGGGCCTCACCTACGTGGTCACCGGCACCAAAGGCACGCTACGCTACACCCAGGAGCGCATGGCCGAGCTGGAGCTGTATATCCATGATGAGCCCGCTGGACGTCAGGGCTTCAAAACCATTCTGACTGGCCCGGCCCATCCGGATTACGCCAACTTCTGCGTATCAGCGGGTCACGGTATTGGTTTTAACGATCAGAAAACCGTGGAGATCCGTGACTTGATCAACGGTATCGCAGCCGGCGATCGTATGTGGCCAGATTTTGCCGAAGGCTTGCAGGTACAGAAAGTACTGGAAGCGGTGGCGGTGTCCGCCGTCGAGCGTCGTTGGATGAAGGTGTAACGCCCTTCTTACAGTACGCATTCAAGCTGTTGGGCAGGCTAGGGCAGCTTCTTAGCCGGTAGTGAATATTGCTAAAGAGTGATTCTGGCAGCAGCCAAAGTTAGCCAATGAGCGCAATGTCTAACAGGCAGCACCTCTGACAGCACGCATTAAAGCTAATGAGCAGGCTGGGGTCGCTTTGGGGCTGGCATTTCGCAGCGCTGAACGGAATGAGGAAGCCAGGAGAGCCAGCATGGATGCTGGCGAAAGGCGCAGCCGGAACAGGGATGTTCCGTCTGCGCCGGTCCGTCCGGCTGACGAGTGAAGTGAAGGCACCGCGTCAGCGGCGCGAGGACCGCCAGCCCCAAAGCGACCCCAGACTGCGTTATCACCAGCAACCCAGACTGCGTTATCACCAGCAACCCAGGCTGCATCACCACTAGCAATCCAGACTGCATTTCTTCCGAATCTAACCGACTAACATCACGCCAGTAGCGGGCACTGCGGCGGCAGGCGGCAGCTCAGCGCGCCGGGCATCACTTCAATTTCAAATTCGCTGCCGGTCAGCGGTTCGCCATCCAGATTGAACGTCATCTCGTGCGGTGAACGAATGCTCAGCGACTGCAACTGCGCCGAAACAATATTCGGATTCTCATCATTACGCGTCAGCGAATGCAGCAACGTCGGCAACAACTCCTGCGCGGTGACGATGCTCAGATTCAGCTGCCCATCATTGATCAATGCATCCGGACACAGCTTCTGTCCGCCACCTGCCTGACGACCATTACCAATGCCGATCACCAGTGCATCACCTTGCCACTCAAATCCCGGACCGCTGATCTCACAGCTATCCGGCTTCAGCGCATCCACTCGCATCAAACCATGAATAAAATAGGAGACGCCGCCTAAAGCCGATTTCAATTTCTCCGGCGTCTCCGTGGTAATACGCGTGCCAAAGCCGCCGGTCGCCATATTGATAAAGTAGCGATCGCCATTTACACGCGCCAAATCAATCGCGCTGGCTTTACCCAACACCGCCAGACGCAGCGCCGGTTCCATCTCCTCTGGAATCCCCACGCTGGTGGCGAAATCATTGGCCGTACCAAGCGGCAGAATACCCAGTGCTGGACGCTGCTCTGCAGGCACTGCCGCCAGCGCCGTGGCGATTTCATTGATGGTGCCATCGCCGCCGCCCGCTACCACGGTTTCAGCCTGCAACGCCACCGCTTCCTGCACGTAACGGTCACCGTCGCCCTTTTCCCAGGTCACACGTATCGCCAGATTAAAACCTTCATCGCGCAGCGTATTCACCGCCGCACGCAAATCTTCATTGCCCGCGCCTTTCCCATTGAGGATCAGCAGCGTCAGTGGTTTATTTTGCATAATCAGTTCCTTGAGGCGAAATACGATGCAGAGGTTATAGCATAGCTGGGCGAGGAACTTTATCGGCGGGCGATGAAAAAAAGAAAACCCGCACGGGGGAGCCGGGCGGGTGAATGAGGTGGTTCCTGGTACTACCTGCTGTTTATTGTTACTCGTTAGCAGCAGGCGGGATTCTAAAGCGAGGCGTAGTGGCGGTCTGTGATCCTGTTCTAACTTCGCGCCTTTCTTTTCATTATGTGCGCTTTTTTCCGTGCGGATCGTAGGTGCTGTTGCCGTCAGTGAAATTTCGCATTAGCAAAGCAAAGGCCAGATCCACCGATTCCGGTACCGGGATCCACACCTTATGTCCATCTCCCGGCGCGACATCTACCGCTGCACCTTTATCATTCTGCATCGATTCCAGCGTACAGTTCAGATTGCCCTGCGGCGTCATGATCTCCACAGAATCGCCGAGCAAAAACTTATTCTTCACGGCAATTTGCGCCCAGTCGCCGCGACGTTCACCGGTAAACTCTCCCACAAACTGCTGGCGATCGGATACCGAGAAACCCTGTTCATAGTTCTGATAACTGTCATGCGTATGACGACGCAGGAAACCTTCGGTATAGCCACGATGCGCCAAACCTTCCAGCGTCTCCAGCAGCGCCGGATCGAACGGCTTGCCGGCTGCCGCATCATCGATGGCGCGACGATAAACCTGCGCGGTGCGAGCACAGTAATAGAAAGATTTAGTGCGGCCTTCAATTTTCAGCGAATGTACGCCCATCTGGCTCAGGCGCTCGACATGGGCCACCGCGCGTAAATCCTTTGAGTTCATGATGTAAGTGCCGTGCTCATCTTCAAAGGCACTCATCACTTCACCGGGCTTCATCTTCTCTTCTAACAAGAATACACGGTCGGTCGTCGCGCCAACGCCCAGCGTGGGCTCCTGCACCTCAACCGGCTGGTGGAAGCCGACAATATTGCCCACCTCATCCTGTTTGCCTTCTTCCACTTTGTATTCCCAGCGGCAGGCGTTAGTACAGGTTCCCTGATTCGGATCGCGCTTATTGAGATAACCGGAAAGCAGACAGCGCCCGGAGTAGGCCATGCACAGTGCGCCGTGTACGAAGATCTCAATCTCCATTTCTGGCACCTGCTGGCGAATCTCAGCAATCTCATCCAGCGACAGCTCGCGCGACAGAATCACGCGGGTCAGCCCCATCTGCTGCCAGAACTTCACCGTCGCCCAGTTCACCGCATTGGCCTGCACCGATAGATGAATCGGCATCTCCGGAAAAGCTTCACGCACCAGCATAATCAGGCCGGGATCGGACATGATTAGCGCATCGGGCTGCATCTCCACCACCGGCGTCAGGTCGCGGATAAAGGTTTTCAGCTTGGCGTTATGCGGCGCGATGTTCACCACTACGTAGAATTTCTTGCCCAGCTGGTGCGCTTCTTCAATGCCCTTGGCCAGCACTTCGTGGGTAAATTCATTATTACGCACGCGCAGGCTGTAGCGCGGTTGACCGGCATACACCGCGTCTGCGCCATAGGCAAAGGCATAGCGCATATTCTTCAGCGATCCCGCTGGAGAAAGGAGTTCGGGTTTAAACATGAAGGGAATTCTCACTGATGTCAGGTCAGCATGCCATCGGCGATGGCAGGTGCACGAGCCGCATCAAACGGCCCTGCAAAAGGTGGGGAATTGTAGGCAGGGCCGTCGCTGAAGTAAATTGATCTACATCAAGCGAGCGCTACATCAGGCGACAGACGTCCGCTTCCCAGCGATAACCCATGCCGTACACCGCACGAATAAACGGCTGCTCCGCATCGAGGTTTTCCAGCTTGCGACGCAGATTCTTGATATGGCTATCAATAGTGCGGTCAGTGACCACGCGATAATCGTCATAAAGATGATTCAGTAACTGTTCACGCGAGAACACTTTACCCGGCTCCAGCGCCAGGGTTTTCAGTAAGCGGAATTCAGCAGGCGTCAGTTCCAGTTGCTGTTCGCGCCAGCTGGCCTGAAAACGCCCTTCATCAATCAGCAGATGCGAGGCGAGTTGCGCCTCTTCCGGCGAACGTTTCACGCGGCGCAAAATGGTTTTCACGCGCGCCACCACCTCACGCGGGCTGAACGGTTTGCAGATGTAATCATCCGCGCCGATTTCCAGCCCCAGCAGGCGGTCGATCTCCTCGGTGCGTGCTGTCACCATAATGATCGGCAGCTCGGAGAAACGGCGGATTTCACGACACAGCGTTAAGCCATCGCGACCCGGCAGCATCAAATCCAGCAGCATCAAATCCGGCGGTGAGTGCTGCACGTAGTTCAGCACTTCATTGCCATCGGCAATATGGTGGGTGCGATAGTTGGACGCCTGCAGATAATCGATCATCAGCTGCGCCAGTTTCGGTTCGTCTTCAACAATAAGAATCAGGGGATCGTGATTATCCGGGCTCATAAGCTATTTCTGGTGAGGAACATACGGCAAGTTTAGCGCGATTTGCAGTCCACCTAAATCAGAGTGCTCCGCAGAAATGCTGCCGCTATGTGCTTCAACAATGTTTTTACAGATCGCCAGGCCTAATCCAGAGCCGCCGCTGGCGCGATTGCGTGAACTTTCAGCACGGAAAAAACGCTCAAAAAGATGTGCCTGATGTTCAGCATCGACGCCGGGCGCGCTATCCGCAAAGCGTAACTGCCAGTAGTCGCCGTGTTGCTGCAGGCTGACCCGTACTTCGCCACCGGCATCGGTATAACGCAGGCTATTCTCCAGCAGATTGGTGAACAACTGCATCAAACGATCCGGATCGCCAAAACTTTCCGCTTTGGTCGGCAGCGCAAGGGTGAGGGTTAAATCCCGGCTGCGATAGCGTTCGCCAAAGCTGCCTGCCACCACTTCCAGCAGATTCACCACATCCACCGGCTGTTTGCGATAGGCGAGGGCGCCCGCGTCAGACAGCGACAGCTGATGCAAATCATCCACCAGTTTAGTCAGCACCACCACTTCACTCTGCAGTGAGGTGATGGCCTCCGGCGTCAGCTTGCGCACACCATCCTGCATCGCCTCCAGCTCACCGCGCATGATCGCCAGCGGTGTGCGCAGCTCGTGGGAGATGTCGGCCATAAAGGCGCGGCGGTTACTTTCGTTCTTCTCCAGCGAACTGGCGAGCTGGTTAAAGTCACGCGCCAGCTGGCCGATTTCATCACTGCTGCCCACTTCCACGCGTGTGGAAAATTTGCCTGCCGCCAGTTCATGGGTGCCATCCACCAGCCGCTTCACCGGGGCCAATAAGCCGCGCGCCAGCAGCCAGGTGACCAGCGCCGCCAGCAGCGTGGTGAGGGTGACGATCATCCAGCTGGTGCGGCGCTGCTGCAGATCAAAGTTAATATCGGTGCTGCGCGTCAGTCGTTCAGCGGGCGAGGCGATCACCCAACCCACCACTTTGCCGGTGCTGGTGGTGATGTTGCGCCGCGTGCCTTCCGGCGGCACCGGTGAGTGTGGCCCGGACAGCACTTTATACTGCTGATCGATAATCCAGAATTGGGTGCGCCAGCCGTGTGGCGGCAACTGCGTACTGCTGCCGGGATTTTGCTCCATCGATCGCAGTATGGTGAAAATCAGGCGGTCGTTGTTCCGCAGGAAATCCCAGTTGCCGTGCTGCTCATACTGATCCGCCAGCGCATCGCTCAGCAGGGTTAAACGCTGTTCATTGCCTTTCTTGATGTAATCAACAAAGCCGTGCTCAAAGCTGAGGCGCACGCCCCAGTGCATGGTGATGATCACCAGCATGCAGGTGGAAAAAATCGCCACAAACAACTTGGCACCAATGCCGAGTTTCAACGGCTGCTTCATGCTTTTCTCCTGCCTCTGAGATCCACGTTCTTACTCACATCTTTGGGTACGCGCCAGAACACCAGTGCTGGCAACACAATCACCAGCGCCATGCACAGGTAGGTATAAATAAAGGTTTGATGTGCGGCGGCGCTGTTGGTCACGGCGCCGGGGGCGAACGCACCCAGCAGCAAGCCTGCCACCGTGACGCCAATACTCATCGACAACTGCATGATCATCGAGAGCAAGCTGTTGCCGCTTGAAGCCAGATCATCCGGTAACTCTTTCAGCGTTAAGGTGTTCATTGAGGAGAAGCGGATGGCATTCACCATGCCTTGCAGCAGCAGGACCACTGGCAGCATCCACACCCATCCGAGCAGCGCCACTGCCGGAAACAGCAACACCACCAGCGCCAGTGCGATAGTCGCCCCGACCAGCGCATTGCGATAGCCAAACAGGTTAACGATGCGCACCACCACGCGTTTGGTGCCCATATTGCCCAGCACCATCGGAATCATCATTAAACCCGCGTGGAACGGGCTGTAGCCGAGGCCCACCTGCAAAAAGATCGGTGTCATAAAGGGCAGCATGCCGCTACCGATGCGTCCGGTGAAGCTGCCGAGCAGGCCAATCGAGTAGATGCGGTTGTCGAACAGCTTCAGGCTAAACAGCGCGTTGTCGTTGTTGCGGCCGTGCATCAGGTAAAACAGCAGGGAGAACACGCCGACCAGAATCAGTGCGCCGAGCAGCAGCGGGGAGCCGCCGGTGCTGCGCTGGCCGTCGAGCGCCAGCGTCAGGGTCGCCATGCCCACTGCCAGCAGCACAAAACCGAGGAAGTCGAAGCGTTTGGTTTGCATGGTGTAATTCGGCATCAGCATCAGAGTGGCAATCGCGCCGATGATGCCGACCGGAATATTAATCAGGAAGATCCAGTGCCAGCTGGCGTATTGCACTAAAATCCCGCCCAGCGCCGGACCGAGCAGCGGACCGATTTGCCCGGGGGTTGTCACAAAGGTCATCGCCGACATGTACTGCTCGCGCGGCACAATTTTCATCACCGTCAAACGCCCGACCGGCACCATCATCGCACCGCCGACGCCTTGCACCACGCGCGCCATCACCAGTTGATCGAGCGAGGTGGAGAAGGCGCACAGCAGCGAACCGATGCTAAACAGCACAATGGCGCAGAAGAAAATGTTACGCACGCCAAAGCGATCCGCCAGCCAGCCGCTGATCGGCAACGTCACGGCCACCGTCAGCACATACGACACGATCACCGAATGCATGTTGAGTGGGCTGACATTGAGGTCACGCGCCATTGAAGGGATGGCGGTGTTGACGATGGTGGTATCCAGCGCCTGCATAAAAAAGCCGAAGGCGACGATCCACAGCTGCCAGCGCACGGTAGCGGTTTGCGAGTTCATGAAGATTACCGTTATATTAAAGCCAGTTTTCGCTGATTAACCCGTTCACCCGTGAAAATTCGCGCAGGTTGTTGGTAATGAGTGTTAGCGCTTCACTCCGCGCGTGTGCAGCAATGTGTAAATCATTCAGACCGATGGGTGTGCCTTTCTTTTCCAGGTCAGCGCGAATCGAGCCGTATTGAAATGCTGCCCTTTGGTCGTAACTGAGTACGTCCAGACGGGAAACAAAGTCTTCAACAGTGCGTAAATTCCTTTCAGGAAAAGCACTTTTCTCCGCACCATGAACGAGTTCAGCAAGCGTAATCGATGAGATGACCATGCGCCCGACATTGGCATTAAAGCGTTCCAAAACCTCAATCGGGCGGCGTTTGATGACATAGATAACGATGTTGGTATCCAGCATATAGCGATGCATTAAAAATCTTCCCTGTCAGATTGCTCCTGTGACGCACGCTCATTCATAAAATCATCGCTTACGCTGGGGCCATCGAGGAAAAAGCTATCCCAGGCGTTTTCTATTGGTGTGAGAATGCGCTCTTTGCCAATCGCACGCACCGTGACATTTTTCACGTTGTCGGGAAAGCGCACGTCAGCAGGAATACGCACGTTTTGCGTACGATTATTTGTAAACACTGTACCTTGAGACATATAAACCTCCTTCATAGTGACTGGATAAAGTTTACTCGCTTTATGCTATGTAGCAAAGGTGTATAGCATGGTCATTCGGTAATCAATGCCGCTTTTTTACGCCGACTCAGCTTATCCATCATCAGAAACACCACCGGTGTGGTGTAGAGCGTGAGTAGCTGACTCATCACCAGGCCGCCGGCAATAGTGATGCCCAGCGGTTGACGCAGTTCGGCACCGTCGCCGCTGGTCAGCACCAGCGGCAGTGCGCCAAACAGCGCTGCCAGCGTGGTCATCAGAATCGGGCGGAAACGCATCTGGCAGGCCTGGAAAATGGCGTCACGCGCGCTGAGATTGCCGTTGCGCTGTGCCTCCAGCGCGAAATCCACCATCATGATGGCGTTCTTTTTCACGATGCCAATCAGCAGCAATATCCCTATCAGCGCAATCAAACTGAACGGCGTATTAAACAATTCCAGCGCCAGCAGCGCGCCCACGCCGGCCGAAGGCAGGGTGGAAAGAATGGTCAGCGGATGCACGTAGCTCTCATACAAAATCCCCAGCACGATATACACCGCTGCAATTGCCGCCAGCATCAGATACAGCTGGTTGGATTGTGACTGTTCAAATACCTGCGCCGTACCGGCAAAGCTGCCGCGCACGCTGGAGGGCACGCCGAGCGCCGTCATGGTGCGTTCAACGGCGGCTGAAGCCTGGGATAACGACACGCCTTCCGGCAGGTTAAAGGAGATAGTTGAGGCGGCGGACAGGCCTTCGTGGTTCACCGACAGTGGCGCGTTAGCAGGTTGCCATTTGGCGAACCAACTCAGCGGAATGGCTTTGCCATCGCTGTTGATCACGAACATCTGATCGAGGGCGCTGATATCCTGGGTGTAGCGCGGATCGACTTCCATCACCACTTTGTACTGATTGAGCGGCTGGTAAATGGTGGAGATTTGCCGTTGACCAAAGGCGTTGTTCAGCAGCGCATTGGCGGCCGAGACTTCAATACCCAGCCGCGCCATGCTTTCCCGATCGTAGGTCAGATCCATTTCGCTGCCTTTGTCCTGCTGATCGGAGTTCACGTCGACCAGTTCCGGCAGTGCAGCAAACGCCTGACGAATTTTTGGCTCCCACTCACGCAGGTCAGCGAGATTGTCCGACAGCAGGCTGTATTGGTAGCTGGCGTTAGATTCACGTCCGCCGATACGAATATCCTGCACCGCGTTGAGGTACAGGTTAGCGCCGGGCTCTTTCGCCAGCTTGGTGCGCAGGCGGGCAATCACTTCCTGCGCGTTTTCACTGCGTTCCGACAGTGGCTTAAGTGACACGAACATCGATCCGCTGTTGGTGCGCGAACCGCCGGTAAAACCGGTGACGTTATCCACCGCCGGATCGGCTTTGATGATGTTCATGAAATCCTGCAGCTTGCCACGCATCGCCTGGAACGAAATGCTCTGATCCGCCGAGATAAAACCGTTTAAGCGTCCGGTGTCTTGTTCCGGCATAAAAGTTTTGGGGATCGAGATAAACAGATACACCGTCAGCCCGACGGTGGCGAGCAGTAGCATCAGCACCCAGATGGCATGATTCAGCACCCAACCCAGCGAGCGCGCGTAGCCGTTTTGCACGCTCAGCATCACTTTGGCAAAACCCCGCGTGCGCGGCTGGCTGCGCTTTTCCTGCGGCTTCAGCAGGTAGGCGCACATCATCGGCGTCAACGTAATCGAAATAAACAGCGAGATGAGGATCGCCACCGACAGCGTGATGGCAAATTCCGAGAAGAAGCGCCCGATAATGCCGCCCAGCATCAGCAGTGGCAGGAACACGGCAATCAGCGACAGACTCATCGACAGCACGGTAAAGCCCACTTCGCGCACGCCGGTTAGCGCCGCCTGTAGCGGTTTCATCCCCGCTTCAACGTGACGCGCGATATTTTCCAGCACCACAATCGCATCATCGACCACGAACCCGGTGGCGATGGTCAGCGCCATCAGTGAGAGGTTGTTGAGGCTGAATCCACACAGATACATGGCGGCAAAGGTGCCAATCAGCGAAACCGGCACGGCGGCGGCCGGGATCAGGGTGGCACGGCCGTCGCGCAGGAACACAAACACCACCAGAATCACCAGCGCCACCGCAATCATCAATGACTGCTCCACTTCCTGCAGCGAGGCGCGAATGGTGGGGGAGCGGTCCTGAGCGATCTGTAAATCGATGGCAGCGGGAATCACCTCATGCAGCAGCGGCATCTCGCTGCGGATGCGATCCACGGTTTCAATAATATTGGCATCCGGCGATTTGCGCACCACCAGCAGCACCGCCGGTTTGCCATTGGTCATCCCGGCGTTGCGCACGTCCTGCACCGAGTCCTGCACGTTAGCCACATCGCTTAGGCGGACCGCCGCGCCGTTGCTGTAATGCACCACCAGCGGCTGATATTCGCTGGCGGTTTGCAGCTCATCGTTGGTACGTACCTGCCAGCGCTGCTGCACATCATCAATCGCCCCTTGCGGACGGCGCTGGTTGGCATTGCTGATGGCAGTACGGACCGCATCCAGTGATACGCCCTGATTAAATAGCGCCTGCGGATTAAGATCGACGCGCACCGCAGGCAATGAACTGCCGCCCACGGTGACATCACCAACGCCCTGAATCTGCGACAGCTTCTGCGCCAGTTGCGTTGAGGCGTAATCATACAGCTGACCGGGATTATAAATATCCGAGGTCAGCGTCAGGATCATGATCGGTGCATCCGATGGGTTGGCTTTGCGATAGGTCGGACGGCTCGGCATGCCGGTCGGCAGCAGGCTTTGGGCGGCGTTGATGGCGGCCTGCACGTCACGCGCGGCACCGTTGATATCGCGGTCAAAATCGAACACCAGAATCACGCGCGTGCTGCCGAGTGAACTGGTGGAGGTCATCTCACTGACACCGGCTATGCGCCCCAGCGAACGTTCCAGCGGCGTGGCGACCGAAGCAGCCATGGTTTCCGGCGACGCACCGGGCAGCGAAGCGGTAATCACGATCACCGGGAAATCCAGCTGCGGCAGCGGAGCGACTGGCAGCAGACGGAAACCGAGAATACCGGCCAGCGCGATTGCCAGCGTCAGCAGCGTGGTCGCCACTGGCCGATGGATAAACAGCGCGAAGAACTTCACGGCTGCGCCTCGGAACGCTTAAAGCGACGGCGCGTGGCGTGGGCCAGTCGGTCAAACAGCAGATAGATCACTGGCGTGGTAAACAACGTCAGGATTTGGCTGAGGATCAAGCCGCCGACCATGGCAATCCCTAACGGATGACGCAGCTCTGCGCCAACACCGGTGCTCAACATCAATGGCAAGGCACCGAGCAGTGCCGCCATCGTGGTCATCAGAATCGGACGGAAACGCAGTAAACAGGCCTGATAGATCGCTTCACGTGGTGCCATACCTTGCTCACGCTCGGCGGCCAGCGCGAAATCGATCATCATGATGGCGTTTTTCTTCACGATACCGATCAGCAAGATAATGCCGATGATGGCGATGATATCCAGCTCGTTGCCGCTCAGCATCAGCGCCAGCAACGCGCCCACGCCCGCCGTCGGTAGTGTGGAGAGAATAGTGATCGGATGGATAAAGCTCTCATACAGCACGCCGAGCACGATATACATTGCCACCACCGCCGCAATAATCAGCCACACCGTGCTGGTGAGCGCCGCTTCAAACGCCAGCGTGCTGCCCTGGAACTGCGTCATCATTTCGGCGGGCATGCCGACCTGATCTTCGGCTGCACTGATGGCTTTCACCGCTTCGCCCAGTGAATAGCCTTCGGCGACATCAAACGAGAAGGTGGCTGACGGGAATTGATCGAGGTGGTTAATGCTCAACGCCGCATGACGCTCTTCGATCTGTGCGATGGCACTCAACGGCACGCTGCCGCCGTCCGTACTGGCCAGGCGAATACCGTCGAGACTGGCCAGGCCCGGCGTTTGCTCATTGTTCTGCTCCAGCACCACGCGATACTGATTGGCCTGAGTATAAATGGTGGAGATCAATCGTTGACCGAAAGCGTTATACAACGCGTTATCGACATCCGCCATAGTGATGCCGAGGCGGCTGGCACTGTCACGATCGACACGGATAAAGGCTTCCAGCCCCTGATCCTGCCAGTCGCTGCTGACGTCACGCAGCTGCGGTAAGCTATTGAGTTGTGCCAGCAGCTTCGGTACCCAGGTGCTGAGTGATTCCAGCGAGCCGGATTGCAGCGTGAACTGGTACGGCGTGCGGCTGGCCTGGGTTTCAATGGTCAAATCCTCCACCGGCTGCAGCCACAGTGAGACGCCAGGCACTTTATCAATCTCTTGCTGCAGGCGTTTCTGTACCGCCGGAATGCGGTCATCACGCTCGCTGAGCGGTTTCAGGTTGATCTGTAAACGCGCGCTGTTCAGTGCCGCATTGGTGCCATCGACGCCGACAAATGACGTCATGCTCTGCACCGCCGGATCTTTCATGATGATCGACGCCACATCGCGCGTGCGTTCCGCCATGCTGGCGTATGACACCGACTGCGGCGCCTGCAAGGTACCCTGAATAATGCCGTTGTCCTGCTGCGGGAAGAAGCCTTTCGGTATAGCAATCCACATCACTACCGTCAGCAGCAGCGTGCCGAGCGCCACCGACAGTGTGATCCACGGATGCTGCAATACGCGGGTCAGCCAGCGGCCATAACCGGCAATCACCCGATCAAACATCGCTTCACTGGCTCGCGAGAAGCGGTTCTGCTTGCGCAGCGATTCGGCGCTGAGCATGCGTGCACACATCATCGGCGTGAGCGTGAGCGACACCACGGCTGAGATCAGAATCGCCACCGCCAGCGTCACAGCAAACTCACGGAACAGGCGACCAATCACATCGCCCATAAACAGCAGCGGGATCAGCACCGCAATCAGCGAAAAGGTGAGGGAGATAATGGTAAAGCCGATTTCACCCGCGCCCTTCAGCGCCGCCGTCATTGGCTTTTCGCCTTTTTCGATATAGCGCGAGATGTTCTCGATCACCACGATGGCATCGTCGACCACAAAGCCGGTGGCAATGGTGAGTGCCATCAGCGTCAGGTTATTGATCGAGAAGCCGAGGAAATACATGGCCGCAAACGTCCCGACCAGCGACAGCGGTACTGCCACGGCCGGGATGATGGTGGCAGGCACGTTACGCAGAAACAGATAGATGATCATCACCACCAGACCAATCGCCAGCATCAGCTCGTGCTGCGTATCCGCTACTGATGCTCGGATATTGGTGGTGCGGTCGGTGAGCAGTTTCACGTCTACCGATTTGGGCAGTGTGGCGGTAAGTGAGGGCAGCACTGCACGAATACTATCAGCGGTGGCAATGATATTGGCACCCGGCTGGCGCTGTACGTTGAGCACAATCGCCTGCTGACGGTTAGCCCAGGCCCCGAGCCAGCTGTTTTCCGCACCTTGTTCAATGGAGGCGACATCACCAAGACGCACTGGCGCACCGTTGTTATAGCTGATGATCAGCTTGCGGTAATCCTCGGCGGAGGTCATCTGATCGTTGGCGGCCAGCGTAATCGATCGCGTTGGGCCATCCAGGCTACCTTTGGCGGAATTGACGTTGGCGTTGGTAATCGCGGTGCGCACCGTCTCGCTGGTCAAGCCTAACGCGGCCAGTGCCTGGGTGTTCATTTTCACGCGCACAGCTGGGCGTTGCCCGCCGGACAGCGTCACCAGGCCCACACCGGTCACCTGCGAAATTTTCTGCGCCACACGCGTCTCCACCATGTCCTGCACCTGGGTCAGCGGCATGCTGGTGGTGGTGACGGCGAGCGTCATGATCGGTGGGTCGGCAGGATTGACCTTGCTGTAGACCGGCGGGTTGGGCAGATCGCTGGGCAGCAGATTGGTGGCAGAGTTGATCGCCGCCTGTACTTCCTGCTCGGCGACATCCAAAGAGAGTGAAAGCTGGAACTGCAAGGTCACCACGGAGGCACCACCGGAACTCTGCGATGCCATCTGCTTCAGCCCTGACATCTGGCCGAACTGACGTTCAAGCGGGGCGGTAATCGAGGACGTCACCACATCCGGGCTGGCGCCGGGATAGAGCGTGACCACCTGAATCGTCGGGTAATCCACTTCGGGCAGCGCCGATACCGGCAGAAAGCGGTAACCGAGCACGCCCGCCAGCAGAATGGCAATCATCAGCAGCGTGGTCGCCACCGGTCTCAGAATAAACAGGCGTGACGGACCGCCGCTGCTGTCAGGAGGCATCACCTGCATTATTGACGCTCTCCGCGCGCAGGCTGGGCGGCGCGCGTGCTGTGTGTGGCGGTACTTTGCGGTGATACCACTTCAACAGTGGCACCTTCTGTCAGACGATCCAATCCGTCAGTGACCACGCGCTCACCGGCGTCGAGCCCGGCGCTGATTACCACTTTCTGGCTGTCCTGCAAGCCCGCCGTTACGCGCTTCTTGCTCACTTTGTTTTCGCTGTTGACCACCCAGACAAAGTGACCGTCGTTGCTCATTTGTAGCGCAGCCGTTGGGATCACCACCGCATCCTGCAGCGTGTCCACTTTCAGACGCGCATTCACAAACTGATTGGGGAACAGCGTGTCATCCTGATTATCAAATCGCGCTTTGAGTTTGATGGTGCCGGTAGTGGCATCAATCTGGTTATCGAGGCTGAGCAGGGTGCCGCTGGTGAGCAGGGTTTTGTTGCGGCGATCCCAGGCTTCGACTATCAGCGGCTGGCCGCTTTTTTGTGCCTTGAGGATCTGGCTGATGTTGTTCTCGGCGACGCTAAACACCACGTCAATCGGATGGGTTTCAGTGATCACGACCAGGCCAGTGGTATCGCCGGACGTAATGTAGTTGCCGACATCGACCTGCTTCAGGCCTACGCGACCGGAGATCGGCGCGGTAATGCGGCTGTAGGTGAGATTGAGCTGCGCGCTGGCGACGTTGCCTTCATCGGCTTTAATCGTGCCCAGCGTTTCACTCACCAGCGAGCGTTGCGTGTCTAGTTCCTGCTGCGACACCAGTGAGGTTTTCGCCAGTTTTTCATAGCGACTGAGATCGCGGCGTGCATTGGCCAGCGTGGCCTGATCTTTTGCCAGCTGGCCTTGTGCCTGAATTAACGCGACCTGATACGGGCGGGGATCGATTTCGGCAAGCAGTGCACCCGCTGCCACCTGCTGACCTTCCTGGAAATGTAGAGCCATCAGCTGGCCATCAACGCGACTGCGAACCGTCACGGTATTGGCGGCGGTGACGGTGCCAAGCCCGCTGAGATAGTAGGGCACGCTCTGGGTCGTTGCGGCAGCGGCCTGCACCGGTGCTAAAGGACGGCGATTTGCGCCGCCTGCACCGCGACCATGATGCTGCTGGCCCTCGGCTTGCGGCTGCTTACTCGGTTCCGCAGGATGCTGCCACCAGTAATATCCGCCCGCGACTGCGGCGATCGCGACAAGTGTTATCAGGCTTGTTTTCAGTCGACTGTTCATCTGCTTGCGTGCTCTCCAGCGGTTTCGTATTCCCCAAATGCGAAAGCAAAATGGCCGTTTCGCAAACGAAATGATTGTAGACGCCCGGGCCGGGCAAAAATTGAAGGAATTAAGAATATCTCCGCTAGCGGGCTAAGTATTCATATTGTGTAAACATTTTGGCAGGAAAACGCATAAGCGCAGCGATTTCCTTTGCTAAGCTCAAAGGCAGTCATGTCTCGTTTCAATAAGGAGAACAAAATGAGTCAACAGAAAACCCGTCAGCTTGGCGACAGTGGTATTCAGGTTCCGCTTCTCACTTTTGGCGGCAACGTTTTCGGCTGGACAGTCGACGAGAAAACCTCGTTCTCACTGCTCGACGCGCTGGTGGAAAAAGGGCTGTTCTTTATCGATACCGCGGACGTTTATTCGCGCTGGGCTCCCGGTAATGAAGGGGGCGAGTCTGAAACCATCATTGGTAAATGGCTGAAAAAAAGCGGCAAGCGCGACAGTATCGTGCTGGCGACGAAAGTGGGGATGGAGCTGTCTCCGGAGAAAACCGGGCTAAAACCGGCTTACATCCGTCAGGCAGTGGAAGATTCGCTGCGTCGTTTGCAAACCGATGTGATCGATCTCTATCAGGCGCACCGCGACGACCAGGATACGCCGCTGGTCGATACACTGAAAGCCTTTGATTCGCTGATTAAAGAAGGCAAAGTGCGTGCAATTGGCGCCTCCAACTACAACGCAAAACGCCTGCAGGAAGCGCTGGATATCAGCAAAAAAGAGGGGCTGGCGCGCTATGAAACGCTACAGCCAGAATACAACCTGTATGACCGCCAGGAGTATGAAGGTGGGCTGGAGCAGGTGGCGGTTAAAAATGGCCTCGGCGTGATCAACTACTACTCGTTGGCCAGCGGATTCCTGAGCGGCAAATACAAAAAGCCGGAAGATGCCAGCAAGAGTAAACGCGGGCAGGGCATCGTCGAGAAGTATCTTAACGAGCGCGGCAAGCGCATTGTCGAAGCGCTGGAGGATGTGGCGGCTTCACACGATGCATCAGCGACTCAGGTCGCGCTGGCGTGGCAGATTGCTCGTCCGAGCATCACCGCACCTATCGTCAGTGCCACCTCGCTGGAGCAGATTAACGAACTGGTGAAAGCCACTGAGTTAGAGTTGAGTAAGCAAGAGATCGAGGAACTGGCGAGCGTCAGTAAGGCGTAATCCTCACGGGACGCGACGGCGTCCCGCTTTATTTTGTTTTTTTGCCATGCAAAAAATGCCATTTCTGTAAAAACATATTCATTCATAGACCCTTGTCACAGTTGCGTTAATTAACTATCACCCTGCCAATGAGTGCGCACATATTTGCAAAAATTGACATAGCGCCAGCACTATCCTCTGTTCGACCCTTTCCCGTTACATCACAAAAGAATAATGATCATGAACAGAAAAAAAGCAGTGCAGCATATGCCCCGTCTGGCAGCGGGCACCCTGATGTTTGCGATGTTGAGTACATCAGCAATGGCGGCTGATGCATTCAGCTATGACTCACCTTACATGTTCGGCGATTGGGGTGGTTCCCGAACGCAGCTGGAAAAAGACGGCATCAAATTCGACGTCAACTACACCATGGAGAGCGCTTCTAACCTCGGCGGCGGCGCGGATACCAACACTTCCATGCGTTACAGCGATCAGTGGGCGTTTGGCGCCAACTTTGACCTGGAAAAACTGCTGAACTGGCAGGATGCGCAATTCCAGATGACCATCACTGACCGTAATGGGCAAAACATCTCCGATCAGGTCGCCGATCGTCGCACGGGCATGCTCTCTTCAACGCAGGAAGTGTATGGCCGTGGACAAACCTGGCGCCTGACGCAGTTCTGGTTGAGCAAAGGTTTGTTTGATGACGCGGTTAACCTGAAAGCCGGTCGTGTCACTGTCGGTGAAGACTTCGATAACTTCGACAGTAAGTTCCAGAACCTGGCTTTTGGGAGTGGTCAGGCGGGTAACTGGCGTGGCGATCGCTGGTTTAACTGGCCGGTTTCCCAGTGGGGCGGCCGTGTGAAGTTCAACATCACGCCGGAAGTGTTCTTCCAGGTCGGCTTCTATAACCAGAACAGTTCCAACTACGATCGCGGCGATGGCTTCCGTCTCGACACCAGCAATTCCGAAGGCAATATGGTGCCGGTGGAACTGGGCTGGAAACCGACTTTCGGTGCCGACAAACTGCCGGGTAACTACCGTATCGGGTATTACTACTCGTCAGCCAACAGCGATAACTATGGCAGCTGGCGCGATGGCGCTTATCAGAGCCAGGATCACGCCTACGGTGGCTACGTGCTGATGCAACAGCAGCTGACAGCGCAGGGCGGTGACGCCAGCCGTGGTTTGGGCGTGACGGTACAGGCGGTGATGAACGACCACAAAACCTCGAAAACCGACAACTACCAGTCCATTAGCTTCACCTGGAAAGGGCCGTTTGATGCGCGTCCACAGGATGAAATCGGTGTCGGTGCGGCGCGTATCCACGTGAATAGCGCCTATACCCGTTCGCTGCGTGAGCAGAACAACGCTAACGGCGAAACTGACTTCAACAGCCCGACCTATTTGCCGATTCAGGATGGCTCGGAATATAACTATGAGATCTATTACAACGCTCAGCTGACCAAATGGCTGCAGCTGCGTCCGAACCTGCAGTATGTGGTGGCACCGGGTGCAGTGAGTGAAGTGAAAGATGCGTTTGTCGGTGGCATCGCGGCGAATATTAATTTCTGATTCGCGGATATAGATGAAAATGGCGGCCAGGGTGGCCGCCATTTTTTGTCGCTTACCCATAGTGGCACAACGCCATTCGCCTCAGCCGGCGAGTCAGTCGCTTGTGCGGTGGCCGAAGGTGCAGGTCGCGGTTGCGATTAACGGAACATCACTTCTGCCCAGCGCGCCAGACCGGCGGTCACTGAGCCAAAGTCATCACCACCCGCAATTGGCGTGTCCGGCAAGGCCTGCTGCAATGCCGCACGCAGCACTGGCGAACGTGCACTGCCGCCGGTCAGGTAGATCACTTCCGGTTTGGTTTCACAGGTGGCGAGTGCCAGATGCACCTGCTCCAGGATGCGCTCCAGTGGCTGGTTGATGGCTTCTTCCAGTTGCGTGGCGCTGATATCAGCCTGCAGTGACTGGGCGATAAACGCCAGCGACGCTTCGGTTTCCGGCAATTCGGACAAGGCGATTTTGCTCTCTTCCGCCGCACGCACCAGACGATAACTCAGCTTCTGCTGCCACACTTTCAGCAGGTGCGCCACTTTGTCACCTTGCTCTGCATCGCGAATCAAATCGCGCAGCAGTTTACCGCTCGCGGCAGAGTAGAAGTCGCTTTGCGCCGGAACATCGTTAATCGCCACCGCGTTCCACCACGGCAGTGCGGGCAGGGCGGTGCCTTTTTGCGTGTTACCGCCCAGACCCAGTAAAGGCATCAGGGTTTTGAACGCGAGGATAATATCCAGATCGTTACCGCCCACGCGGCAACCTGAATGGCCCAGTAAACTTTCGCGGCGGTCGGTTTTATTGCGCCACTCTGGACCCATCAACAGCATCGAGCAGTCGGTGGTTCCGCCGCCGATATCGACCACCAGCACGCGCGTTTCTTTCTCTAACGTTGCTTCAAAGTCCAGCCCGGCGGCAACCGGTTCAAACTGGAATTCCACGTCGCGGAAACCCGCACGCTTCGCTGCACGCAACAGAATACCCTGCGCCTGCTGGTTTGCCTCTTCGCCGCCAAGGCCCTGGAAGTTGATCGGGCGGCCGATCACGGCTTGCTCAATCGGACGGTCGAGTTGGGTTTCGCCCTGCTGGCGAATGTGCAGCATCATGGCGCACACCAGATCTTCGAAGAAGGCGATTTGCTGTGGTTTTAAGCCGTTGGCACCAAGGAAGGATTTCGGTGATTTCACGAACCACACTTCTTCCGGGTCCACCATATATTGTTGCAGCGCGGTCAGGCCGAACTGCACGCTGCCTGGCGTGACATCGATATCTTCTTCACGGTTGTAACGCAGTGCGCGCTGTAACAGCGCGGTACCTTCGGTATCCGGTGTCGGCACCTGATGATGGCGGTGCAGCCATTCGCTGATCGCTTCACGCGTGGGTGCACAAATCATGGAGGGAAGCAGACGCTGACCGTTCTCCAGTGTCAGCAGGCGCGGTGTACCGTTATCGCTCACTGCGATAGAACAATTGGCCGTGCCGTAATCGAATCCAATGAACATTTTATCCCCCATGCCAGAAAAAAGGGGGCGACTTTAGCGCAGCCAGCGCGGGCTGGCAATGATCACATTTGAACTTCCTGATAAACGTGATACTGACCACGGCCCGCATGTTTTGCGCTATAGCAAGCGACATCCGCCTGTGACATCACCACATTGCTGATGCAGTTGTGCTGATCAATCTGCGTGATTCCGGCGCTGGCGCCCACGTGATAAGGGTGATCGTGCCACAGGAAGGTGTATTCGTTGACTGAGGTGACAATGCGCTGAACCACATCGCGCACCTGGTCAACGTGACTGTTCGGTAGCAACACGCCAAATTCATCGCCACCCAGACGCGCCAGCAGATCGCTGCTGCGCAGGTGTTTTTGCATCAACTCTGCCAGTTCACGTAGCAGGGCATCGCCTGCCGCATGACCTGCGCTGTCATTCACCGCTTTGAATTTATCGAGATCGATAAACACCAGCACGTGCTGGCTGTGATTGGCTGCCGCATCATTCACCATGCGTTTTAATTGCTGTTCAAAGCTGTGGCGATTTGGCAGCCGGGTCAGCATATCGTGCGAGGCGCTGTAGCTGAGGCGCTTCATCATTTTGCGTGATTCACTGACATCCTGAATAACCATCACCGCACCGATGCTGGCGCCGGTGAGGGTTTTCAAAGGGGTAATGCTGTAGTGAATCTCTACCTGCACACCCTCCGGCGTGTGCAGCACCAGCTCTTCTTCCAGGTCGGGTGAGGTTTTTATGCCCGGCAAGTTACACAGCAGCAAATTCTCTACGCGCGGACCGTTAGCACCGCGCGTGATATTTAACAGCTCGCTTAACGCCACTCCCGCCGCTTTTTCCTGAGGCCAGCCGCTCAGCGTTTCGGCCACCGGGTTCATAAAGGTCACGCGCATCTCATCGTCGGTACTGATCACCGCTTCGCCAATCGAATCGAGGGTGATCGCCATACGCTCTTTTTCCTGGAATAGCGCTTCGTTGAGGGCGCGCAGTGGTGTAATGTCCTGACAGATGCCGAGCATGCGTTCGATTTGACCATCCTGGCTGAGAATGCGGTTAGCCTCGGTGCGCACATAGCGCGAGCCGCTGGGCAGATTGACACGGTATTCCATATGGAAAGCGCTGCGCCTTTCAATCGCCTGCTGCACGATCAGCGCGGCCGTTTCGCGTTCTGTTGGTTCCATCAGATGCAACCACACGTCATAGGTGGGCACCTGATGCGGACCGAGCGCAAATAGCTCGTACATGCGCTTGTCCCACAGCATCTCACCGCTCAGCAGGTTCCACTCCCATACGCCGATACCGCCCGCCTCGTTAGCCAGCGTGATGCGTTCCATCAGGCGGCGATTCACTTGTTCACTCTGTTTGAGTTCAGAAATATCGACTATCTGCGCAATAAAATAGAGCGGCTGGTCTTCAGCATCGCGCACCATAGAAACCGTGAGGCGCGCCCAGACAATTTCGCCATCTTTGCGGAAATAGCGCTTCTCCATGGTGTAGCTCATGATGTCACCCGCCACCAAACGCTCCAGCTGTTGCAGGTCGCTGTTGAGATCATCAGGATGGGTAATCTGCTGGAAAGTGAGTTTTTTCAGCTCGTCAGCCGGAAAGCCCAGCGTGTGACATAGCGATTGATTGACCTGCTGCCAGCCGCCATTGGGCGACACCAGCGCCATGCCAATCGCCGAATACTCCATCGCATGGCGGAAGCGGGTCTCCTTCTCGCTGATATGATGCTTTTCGCGCTGGAACGCATCCATCACCAGCGCCATCACATGACTGGGTAGCAGCACTAACAGGAATGGTAACCAGTTGCTGACCTGGCCGAGTAACAGACCGGTCTGTGCCAGGTTAACGAAACTGAATGCCAGCAGAATGGAGATAAAACTGGCATTGAGAAAGAACAGTAAAAAGGCTTCGAACTTCGGTAGCCGCACCGCGCACCAAAACAGGATCACCACAATAAAGGTGAACGGCCACGGCAGAAAACGCAGCGACAAATAGCTGGCGAGCAGGGTGACGAACAGTGTCAGCAGCGTTTCCAGCTGACGACCGGGGGTGATTAAGTGACGCAGCGGTTTGTTGGGCCATAACAACAGCACGGGGCCGAATGCCAGCACGCCAATCACTTCGGAGATCACCCAGGTAGAAAAGAAGGGCAACGACGCGCGATGGCCCACCTGCAGCATCCAGACCGCCACCACACCGCCAATCAGCGGCGCAATCAACCCGGCGCAGACGGCAAATCGCACCCAATCGAGTAGCGAATTCAGGGGATTTCTGCGATCCAGCAGCGCGCGCAGCATCAAACCGCCGAGAATCGCCTGCAGCATATTCAGGATGGAAAATTTAAGGTTGCTCAGCGCCGGACCAATGACGATTAAATTGGCCAGCGAGGTGCCAATCACACAGCTGAGCAGCAGCAACGGAACATGTTTTGAGGGGGCGCGAAAAACCACCACCGTCATCAGGGCGGTGGAGTACCAAAGCGGGGAAATACGTCCGCTTACAACGATAAGTTCGAGACAAAACAGCGTCAGTAAAAAGGCTAATGCTCCCAAAAATAGAGCATTGAGCCATTTTCTTTGCGGTCGATCCTGTGAGGTCAATATTTCGAGGGTCATGCACGAATCCAGCAGCGCGCATTCGTTACAGGTCGAAAAATGCGCCAATCATTCTCTGTTTTGCATGCTAGCACATCTGCATCAGATGTCTGCGCAGAATCTAGTTTAGCCCTGATTCAATGAATGTTTTGGCCCTGACAAAAAAAGATTAATCGCGAAACAGATCGGCACGCGTATAGGGTTTTTCTAATCCGGCGAGATGGGCGGAAAAACGTTCAAGAAATTGCTGCGTGGTGGCCACCCGGCCATGACTCATCAACACCAGCGGCACCAGCAGGGCGACACACACTTGCGCCAGGCTGAAGCCTTTCAATGCGGTGCGACGCTGTGTGACAAGGAAGGCGCTGCTCAGCGTGAAGCCCAGCATCAGGCCGGTGAGCACTTCACTGAAGGAGTGCGCGTGGATCACCAGCCGTGACAGGCCGACCATCATCGGGATCAGATAGCCAATACCAATGGTCAGTGTGCGCCAAAAGGTCGGAAAACGGCCTGAAACCAGCCACATCATCACCGGCCAGAGCGTTGCTGACATGGCGCTGTGGCCGCTGAATCCGGTGAAGTTAAATCTGGCGCTGCCAATGCCAAACCCGAGGAACAGAATTTTAGACAGGCTGACCAGCAAGCCCGCCAGGCCAAAAGCGAGCAGCCAATACCAGACGGTTTGACGGTTGTCGCTTTTCCACGGCAACACCAGCGCGATAATCACGGCGGTCGGGATCAGCAACATGCTGTCACCAAAATAGGTCAGGGTTTTCCAACTCATATTTTTCCTTGGGCTTTATTGAGTCAACCTGAGTGGTACTCAACTCGGGCAGGAGAACAGTGTATCGATTAAGCGTCTGGCTGCAAAAGGGGATATTCTGAAAAGCGGCGGGCCCATTTCTCTGGCATCAAACAGGTGAAATACCTATAATTGCCGCCAACTAACCCTCTCAATCGGCCCATTGCGGTTTCGGCTTCAATTGGCTCCAGTTATCAGGTCTTAAAAAAGTATGACTGACAAGTCTCATCAGTGCGTGATCGTTGGCATCGCAGGTGCATCCGCATCCGGAAAAAGTCTTATTGCCAGCACGCTCTATCGTGAAATCCGTGACCAGGTCGGTGACGAGCATATCGGTGTGATCCCCGAAGATGCCTACTACAAAGATCAGAGCCACCTCACCATGGAAGAGAGGGTGAAAACCAACTATGACCATCCCAGCGCGATGGACCACGATCTGCTGTTGCAGCATCTGCGCGCGTTAAAGGCGGGTCAGGATATTGAGTTGCCGGTTTATAGCTACGTTGAACACACGCGCACCAGTGACTGTATTCATCTTAAGCCGAAAAAAGTGATCATCCTTGAGGGCATTCTGCTGCTGACCGATGCGCGTCTGCGTCAGGAGATGAACTTCTCTATCTTCGTAGATACCCCGCTGGATATCTGTCTGATGCGTCGCATGAAGCGCGATGTGAATGAGCGTGGTCGTTCCATGGATTCGGTGATGAGCCAGTATCAGAAGACCGTGCGTCCAATGTTCCTGCAGTTTATCGAGCCCTCCAAACAATACGCTGACATTATCGTGCCGCGTGGCGGGAAGAACCGCATCGCCATCGATATTCTCAAAGCCAAGATTAACCAATATCTTTGAAAATACTGCGTCCGGATGGACGTGACGCGTGAAGGTTGTCACAACAGTGGCGACCTTTCGCTACACTTAAAGCATGGAGACTTTGCGATGAGATTATGCGATCGCGACATTGAAGCCTGGCTCGACAACGGTAAACTGGCGATTGATCCGCGCCCACCGGTTGAGCGCATTAATGGCGCAACCGTGGACGTGCGCCTCGGCAATCAGTTCCGCACCTTCAGTGGTCACACTGCGCCATTTATTGATTTGAGTGGTCCAAAACACGAAGTCAGCGCCGCACTGGATCGCGTAATGAGCGATGAGATTGTGCTGCCGGAAGGGGAAGCGTTCTTCCTGCATCCGGGTGAGTTAGCGCTGGCAGTGACGCTGGAATCGGTCACGATTCCGGATGATCTGGTGGGTTGGCTGGATGGCCGCTCCTCGCTGGCGCGTCTGGGCTTGATGGTGCACGTGACGGCACACCGTATCGATCCAGGCTGGCAGGGCCGCATTGTGCTGGAATTCTACAACTCCGGTAAGCTGCCGCTGGCGCTGCGTCCGGGCATGTTGATTGGCGCATTGAGCTTTGAACCGTTGTCTGGCCCAGCGGCACGCCCTTATAACCGCCGCGAAGATGCAAAATATCGTGGTCAGCAGGGTGCCGATGCCAGTCGTATCGACAAAGACTGATGTTCGCCTGAATGATTCAACGTGCGGCAAAGCGGTAAGAGGGTGAATCCCCGGTAGCTGGCATCAGTGTGTGACTGGGGTAAATGAACGCAGCCAACGCCGCTGCAGCATGAAGAATGACGGTGATGAGGGATTATGAGAAGAGTGATAACGACGCTGGCCATCCTGTTAGTGGTGGTCGTGGCGGGCATGACGGCACTGGTGTTGCTGGTCAATCCCAACGACTTTCGTACCTATATGGTACAGCAGGTAGAACAGCGCAGTGGTTATCAACTTGAAGTCAGTGGTGGCCTGCGATGGCACGTCTGGCCGCAACTCAGTATTCTCGCCGGGCGCATGAGCCTGACCGCACCTGGCGCCAGCCAGCCGATGGTCACTGCAGAAAATATGCGTCTGGATGTCAACCTCTGGCCGCTACTGTCGCATCAGCTAAGCGTCAGCCAGGTGATGCTGAAAAATGCCGTCATTCGTGTTACGCCAGACAGCGCCGCCCAGAAACCGAGTGGTGCACCGGTGGCGCCCACGGACGCGGAACCGGTGGTGACGCGCACCAATGGTTGGTCATTCGACATTGCTAAACTGCGCCTCGCCGACAGTCTGCTGATCTGGCAGCAGCCCGGTGGCGATGAATATAACTTCCGTAATCTCAATCTCAACCTTGATCAGGATGCCAGCAAAAATGCCAGCATCGAACTCGCCACGCGCATTTCACGCAATCAGCGCAATGTTAGCGTCAACCTTAAAGGGCAGATGAATGTGGCGCAGTATCCGCATCGGCTGGTGGGGCAGATAGAAGAGATGGATTACACGCTGGACGGCGCTAACCTCCCGCCGCAGGGCATCAAAGGGGCGCTGAGCGGGCAGGGTGAGTGGAATGCCGATAAACAGCAATTCTCGTTGCAAAAGATGCAGCTGACGGCCAACGACAGCACGCTGGATGGCAGTGCCGAAGGGCGTTTAATGTTGCCGCAGCAGCTCAATCTGGCTTTACATGCCACGACATTGAATCTTGATAATCTGATGGCCAGCGCGCCCGCCAGCGACAACAGCACCCCACAGCACGCCAGCGTGACGCGCACGCCGGTGATTGCTGAACCACGCACGCGTACCAACGCTGACTCGCCGTTAAATCTGATGGATTTAACGCTGAGTCTGAATGCGGATTCCAGCGTGTGGCGCGGATTGACGCTGAGCAATCTGCAGATCGATGCCAGCAATCAGGAAGGGTTGATGATCCTGAACAAACTGCAGGGGAAAATTGGCGATGGGCACTTCTCGATCCCGGGCAGCATTGATATCCGCCAGCCGGTGACCAAAGTCGCCCTGCAGCCGGAAATTGAAAACATCGCCATTGCACCCTTAATGAAAGCGCTGGAACTGCCGGAGAGTTTGCAGGGCACGGTCTCCCTGAAAGGCGATCTCAGCGGCACGGGCCTGAGCGTGGATGAAGCGAAGCGTAACTGGCAGGGTAATGCCGAGCTGGAGGCCACCAACCTGCAACTCGCCCAACTTAATCTGCAACAGATGGTGCGCCGTGCCGTGGCGCGCGTGAGCAATAGCGTGACCAATGATGAGCCGGACGAACAGGGGATTCAGCAGTTGAGCGGTCGTATTAGCCTGAATCAGGGCAAGGTTGTCATGCCAGATCTGCAGGGTGGCAGTAACCGGCTGGCAGTGCAGACCAAAGGCACGGTTGATGTGGTGAACCAACAGCTCGACGTCACCTTCAATATGATGCTGCGCGGCTGGAAAGGCGACGATAAGTTAGCGACTCTGCTCAATGGCCAGGCAATTCCACTGCGGATGTACGGTGGCTGGAACAACTTGCAGTACTCACTGCCGGTTGACGATGTGGTGCGCCAGCAGTTGCAGAGTGAAGCGAAGTCGCGCCTTAACGAGTGGCTGGATCGCCAAAAGCCTGAGGTACAACAACCTTAATCCACGTAAAATGCCGTTATGCCTGGTTTGATTAGGCATAACGGCGTTGGTTACCTTGCCAGCTCAGGCGCGGGCACAATCTCCACTTTCTGTACCCGATGATTTTCCACCTGCAGCGTGCGCAATAAATAATCCCCTACCTGTAACTCTTCTCCCTCTTCTGGCACATGTTGCAGGCTGTCCATTAATAATCCGGCCAGCGTGTGGTAATTACGTTTCTCATCCAGTGGCAAATGCACATAGGCTGCCAAATCTTCCAGAGGAATATGTCCGTTCGCCACCCAACCTCCATGCGGCAACGGCTGGATATCATAACGCGCATCAATCTCCTCACCTTCATTCGGCAGATTCCCGGCGATGGTTTCCATCAGGTCACTCAGGGTGACCACGCCTTCCACCGATCCAAACTCATCGACCACAAACGCAAAATGGGTGCGGGCGTGGCGGAACTGCTCCAGTGCCTGCAATAACGTCAGGCGTTCGGGAAAGATCAGCGGCTGTTTCACCAAAGCACGTAAATCGAGAGAATGGCTGTGCAGCGACTGATGGAGCAAATCAATCACATGCACCACGCCGAGCGGATCGTGCCCGCGTTCGGTAATCAGGATGCGGGTGTGCTGATTGTTATCCAGCTTAGCCATGATCGCGGCGGGATCTTCACTCAGATCGATGTGCTCAATATCGTGGCGTGACGTCATGATGCTGCTGATCTGCCGCTGCCCTAAACCGAGTACGCGGGCAATCATGCGCCGCTCCTGGCGATTGAATAACGCACCTTCATCACTGTCGCTGATCAATGAGGCGGTATCGGCGTCCAGTTCGGCGCGCTGGGCTTCACCGCGCAATATGCGCAGCACGGCTTCAGAGGTACGCTGGCGCAGCGGGCGTCCGGCGGTGAGGAAGCGGCGGCGATTAAACAGCGCCAGCTGATTAAACATCTCGATCACGATTGAGAAACCAATCGCCGCGTAGAGATAGCCCTTCGGAATAATAAAGCCGAGGCCTTCCGCCACCAGACTGAAGCCAATCATCAGCAGGAAACTCAGGCAGAGAATCACAATGGTTGGATGACCATTCACAAAGCGCGTGAGCGGCTTACTCGCCAGCAGCATGAGTAAAATGGCAATGGTGACCGCCGCCATCATCACCGGCAGTTCGTTCACCATGCCTACAGCGGTAATCACCGCATCAAGCGAGAAGATGGCATCCAGCACCACAATTTGCGCGACCACTTGCCAGAATTTAGCACCGTTCTTACTTTGACCGCTCTCTTCGTCGCTGCCTTCCAGACGACTATTGAGTTCCGTCGTGGCTTTATAAAGAAGAAACAGCCCGCCTGAGAGCAGCAATAGATCGCGGGCGCTGAAATTGTGCTGGAACAGGGTAAATAGCGGTTGCGTGAGAGTCACCAGCCAGGAAAGCGATGCCAGCAACACCAGTCGCAACAGCAACGCCAACAGCAAACCGATTACGCGCGCCCGGTCACGCGCCGCAGGCGGTAACTTTTCGACCAGGATGGCAATAAAAACCAGATTATCAATACCCAGCACCAGCTCGAGAACGATTAGCGTGACTAACCCTGCCCAGAGCGACGGATCGAGGATCCACTCCATCATGCTTTCATCACCTGAATGTCTGAAAATGCGTTTTGTCTGATGATAGTGAATCAGCAGGCAAGGTACAAATGAGGCAAATCGCGCGATATCACCCTGTTGCCCGGAGTTTTAGGCATATTCTGAGAAGGTACATTTCATCGATAAGATGAATGTATGGATAAACTTCACCGCATCGTGATAGTGACGATTAATTCTAATATTCACGCGCAAGCGTACGTTTTTAATGCGAAGCAGTCCGAAGGTGAGTATCGAATTATTCTGAATTTTACGCAGGAATGGGCTGAAAGGGATGGCATCAATACTTATGGCTGGTAGTCTTTTTCCTAAAATAGTGCAGGGGACACGGGGCCTACTTGTAAACAAGCCAGTAATAACTAGTATAGCAACGTGTTAGTAAATGTCTGCGCCGAAGTTGTTAATAGCGCGCTGTTTAGCTTCTTAATGTTATGAATTGTGATCGTGCACGGGATTAGCCTGCCGCTGGCTAAGAATAATCTCAGTGAATGCGATGAAAATAGATGCGATTGCAGCGGTATTGGCAGCGACAGCCAAGGGCGGTAGCGTGCCTGAAGTGCTTTTCTCCGTTCAGATTAGGGCTAAATCGTGGCAAGGGAAGTCAGACTAATCTGTTGGTATTTATTGCAATTCTTTGGCTTTACTAAAAAGAGAATTGGCATAAACACCGGAGCGTTTGCCGCAGATTGCCTCCCCGTTAGCAGTGGATATATCGCTCATTTATTACACAGGGCAGAGGCGTTAGGGATTAGGGAAATAAAATAAAAGAGTTAAATATGCGCGATAACCAAATTACATATAAAAGTCTCCTCACTAAAATTTTACTGGCGTGCTCGGATTTAATTTGTTTCAACGCGGCATTGTTTATTGCTCTGGCGGTGATTAATTCGTTCACAGATTCTCCACTGGCAGATATATCTGAAAAATACCTGCACTTAAAAATCGCCACCCACGTTTGTTTATCGATTATTTGCGTAGGCTGGTTCTGGGTTCGCCTGCGTCATTACACCTATCGCAAGCCATTCTGGTTTGAGCTGAAAGAGATATTTCGTACCATTCTTATTTTCTCTGTCATCGATTTGTCAATTTCAGCATTATCGCAATGGCAGATGTCGCGCTTTGTCTGGGTGACCACCTGGATTCTGGCGTTGATATTAATTCCGCTGGCGCGCGCCATCTCTAAACGCGTACTGAATCACTTCGGTATGTGGAAAAAACAAACCATCATCATCGGTAGCAGCCGTAATGCTGAAGAAGCCTGGCAGGCGCTGCAGAGCGAAGAGGTGATGGGGTTTGATGTCATTGCGTTCTTCGATGTTGATGGCAGTTGCCCGCAGGCCAGCATCTCTGGCGTACCGGTACTGCACAATGAACAAGAGCTGTGGCAGCTGACGCACAGCGAAACCCAGTTCATCGTGGCTGTGGAGTTTGAACAGAGCCAGCATCGTGACAACTGGCTGAAAATGCTGGCAATGCATAACTGCCGTTCAGTCTCAGTGATTCCAACTCTGCGCGGCGTGCCCCTTTATGGTACCGACATGGCCTACATCTTCAGCCATGAAGTGATGATTCTGCGCGTGAACAATAATCTGGCGAAACGCACTTCGCGCTTCCTGAAACGTGCTTTCGACATCGTCGGCGCACTCAGCATCATTATTGCGCTGTCACCGGCGCTGCTGGTCCTCGGCTTTATGGTTGGACGCGATGGCGGCCCACCGATTTACGGTCATGAACGTGTCGGCCTGAACGGACGTAAATTCAAATGCCTTAAATTCCGTTCGATGGTGATCAACTCGAAAGAGGTGCTGGAGGAAGTCCTGCGCACCGATCCGGTCGCTCGCGCCGAGTGGGATAAAGATTTCAAACTGAAGAATGACCCGCGTATTACCAAAGTTGGCCACTTCATCCGTAAAACCAGTCTGGATGAACTGCCGCAGCTGTGGAATGTGGTACGCGGCGACATGAGCCTGGTGGGCCCACGTCCAGTGATTGAAGACGAACTCTGTCGTTATGCCGGTGATGTTGATTATTACCTGATGGCGAAACCCGGCATGACGGGATTGTGGCAGGTTAGCGGTCGTAACGACGTTGACTATGAAACGCGCGTCTATTTCGATTCGTGGTATGTCAAAAACTGGTCGCTATGGAATGACATCGCGATCCTGTTTAAGACAGTGGGTGTCGTGCTGAAACGCGATGGTGCTTATTGATACCAGAAGGGCAGGGGACGAAATCATTATCCCCGTCTGAATAAAACCAAGGGAGCGCATGATAATGACCCACAGTTTCAGTGTTTAACCCGTCAGTTTTATTTTTTATAAGACGCTACACAGCGGCGTTTTCGCCTCTATCAATCATTAACTGATAGCGAAGAATCAGATGATAATGAAAATTAAATTGATACCTTTATTGGTATCCGCGACTTTTCTCTCCGGGTGCACCATCGAACCAGGTTCGCACCTTTCCACTAGCGGAAAAGATGTCATTGAGCAACAGGATAGCAACTATGACATCGACAAATACGTAAATGTCTTCCCGCTGACGCCGCGTCTGGTTGAACAGATGCGACCAAGGCCACTGGTTGCGCAGGCCAACCCGGCGCTGCAAACCGAAATTCAGAGCTACGAATATCGTGTAGGCATCGGCGATGTCCTGAACGTTACTGTCTGGGACCACCCGGAATTGACCACACCAGCCGGTCAGTATCGTAGCGCCAGTGACACCGGTAACTGGGTGCAGGCCGATGGCACTATTTTCTACCCGTACATCGGTAAAGTGCGTGTCGCCGGCCGCACCGTTACGGAAATCCGCGCTGAAATTGCGCGCCGCCTTGCGCAGTTCATTGAAAGCCCGCAGGTGGATGTCAACGTCGCAGCCTTCCGCTCACAGAAAACCTACGTGACCGGTTCGGTGACCACCTCCGGTCAGCAGGCGATCACTAACGTCCCGCTTACTGTACTGGATGCCGTTAACGCCGCAGGTGGCTTAGCCGCCGATGCTGACTGGCGTAATGTGGTGCTGACGCATCAGGGCAAAGAGCAGCGCATCTCTCTACAAGCGCTAATGCAAAACGGCGACCTGAGCCAGAACCATCTGCTGTATCCAGGCGATATTCTTTACGTTCCACGTAACGATGACCTGAAGGTGTTCGTGATGGGCGAAGTGAAGCAGCAGTCCACGCTTAAGATGGACCGCAGCGGCATGACGCTGGCTGAAGCGTTGGGTAACGCGCAGGGTATGGATCAAACCACCTCTGACGCCACGGGCGTATTTGTTATTCGTCCGATTCGCGGCGCTAACCGTACCAAAATTGCCAACATCTATCAGTTGAATACCAAAGATGCGGCGTCAATGGTGATGGGCACCGAATTCCAACTGCAGCCGTACGACATCGTCTACGTTACTGCGACACCGATTACCCGTTGGAACCGTGTTATTTCCTCACTGTTGCCGACCATCGTGGGTATCGATGATGCCAGCGAGGCAACGCTACGTTTCCGTAACTGGGGTAACTAAGGTTTTCGCATGATTAAGTCCGTGTTAATCGTCTGCGTCGGCAATATCTGCCGCTCTCCCACCGGGGAGCGCCTGTTCCAACGCGCGCTACCTTCAACTCGGGTGGCTTCTGCAGGGCTAGGCGCTCTGAAGGGGTTCCCGGCAGACCAGACCGCCAGCGACGTTGCCGCCGAACATGGCGTGTCGCTGGAAGGCCATCATGCTCAGCAGTTAACGGCCAGTATGTGCCGTGACTATGACCTGATTCTGGTGATGGAGAAGCGCCACGTTGAGCAGGTCAATCGCATCGACCCAGCCGCACGCGGAAAAACCATGCTCATTGGGCACTGGCTCAATCAGCAGGAAATTGCGGATCCGTACAAAAAAAGTCGCGAGGCCTTCGAAGAGGTCTACGGGTTACTGGAAAACGCTACCCAGAAATGGGTCAACGTACTAAGCCGATAGTTGGGAATACCCATGAATATTAAAAACAAGGTTATGACCGCGCCAAAAGAAGATTCGAGTGGATGGGATCTGGCGCATCTTGTGGGACAGCTAATTGATCATCGCTGGATCATCGTGGCCGTTACCGCCTTCTTCATGTTGGCAGGAACGCTCTACACACTGTTTGCAACGCCTATTTACAGCGCCGATGCCATGGTTCAGGTAGAGCAGAAAAACACGGCTTCTGTTCTGAATGAATTGCAGGATGTGATTCCAACGACACCCGCTTCTGACACTGAGATTCAAATTCTCGAATCCCGTATGGTGTTGGGCAAAACGGTTAATGACTTAGGTCTGGATACCGTGGTGGAGCAGAACTACTTCCCGGTGATTGGTAAAGGTCTGTCGCGCCTGATGGGCAACAAGCCGTCTGAAATCGCCATTTCTCGCCTGGAAATTCCGCGCACTATCGATAAGCGTACGGTGCAGTTGGAAGTGACCGGTCCACAGACTTATACCGTGACCAGCGAGGGTGATGAGCTGTTCAAAGGCCGCGTGGGCCAGCTGGAGCAGCATGGTGAAGTGACTATGCTGGTCAGCGGTATCCAGGCTGATGAAGGGACCAGTTTCAACGTCACCAAACTCACTGACTTGCAAGCCATCAGAGCAGTGTTAAACGCACTTACCGTCGCCGATAAAGGCAAAACGACCGGTGTGTTGGGTCTGGAATATCAGGATGAAGATCCGGTGCGTGCCAGCCAGGTACTGAATCAGATCGTGAATAACTATCTGCTGCAGAACGTTGACCGCAAATCTGAGCAGGCTGAGAAGAGCCTGGAGTTCCTGCGCAACCAGCTGCCACAAGTGCGTAGCAGTCTGGATGATGCGGAGAACAAGCTCAACGCCTATCGCCGCCAGAATGAATCGGTGGATATGTCGCTGGAAGCGAAATCGGCTCTCGACTCATCCGTTAGCGTGCAGAGCCAGTTGAACGAACTGACCTTCAAAGAAGCTGAAGTGTCACAGCTCTACACCAAAGATCACCCGACTTACCGCGCGCTGCTGGAAAAACGCAAAACCCTGGAAGACGAGCAGGCAAAACTGAACAAGAAAATTGCCGGTATGCCGCAAACCCAACAGGAAATTCTGCGTCTGACTCGTGATGTGCAGTCAGGTCAGGAAATCTACATGCAGTTGCTGAATCGCCAGCAAGAGCTGGGAATCAGTAAAGCCAGTACCGTGGGTGATGTGCGCATCATCGACCGTGCGGAAACCGCCGGTAGCCCGGTGGCACCGAAGAAACTGTTGATTATTGCCGCCAGCTTTATTCTGGGTCTGATTCTCTCTGTGGGTCTGGTGCTGCTGAAAGCGCTGTTCCATCACGGTATTGAGAATCCTGAGCAGCTGGAAGAGCTGGGCATGAACGTCTATGCCAGCGTACCGCTGTCAGAGTGGCAACGTAAGAAAGATACCGAAGCCCTGGCGCGTCGTGGTCACAAAGAGAAGAGTGACCCACATAATACGCTGCTGGCGTTGGGTAATCCGACCGACCTCTCCATCGAAGCGATTCGCAGCCTGCGTACCAGCCTGCACTTCGCGATGATGGAAGCCAAAAACAACATTCTGATGATTACCGGTGCCAGCCCGGGTATTGGTAAAACCTTTATCTGTGCCAACCTGGCGACTCTGGTATCGAAAGCAGGCCAGCGTGTGCTGTTCATCGATGGTGATATGCGCCGTGGTTATACCCATGAGCTGCTTGGTTCGGAAAACAAAATGGGTCTCTCCAATGTGTTGTCCGGCAAGAGTGAGTTCTCCCCGGCCATGATTCAGAAAGGCGTGTACGGTTTTGATTTCCTGCCACGCGGTCAGGTACCACCGAACCCGTCTGAACTGCTGATGCATCGTCGCATGAGTGAGTTACTGGATTGGGCGAGCAAGAACTACGACCTGGTGCTGATTGATACCCCACCAATTCTGGCAGTGACCGATGCTTCCATCATCGGTAAGTTGGCCGGTACGTCGCTGATGGTGGCGCGTTTCGAAACCAACACCACTAAAGAGTTGGATGTTAGCTACAAGCGCTTCGCGCAGAACGGTATTGAGATTAAGGGGGTCATCCTGAACGCCGTGGTGCGTAAAGCGGCGAACTCCTACGGTTATGGTTACGACTATTACAACTACGAATATAAACAGAAAGTTTAACGCACCCTGTTATTGACTTAGAGGCGGCATCTGCCGCCTCTTTTTGCGTAAGGAATGACACCATGGCACCCTATTGGGTTATATCCGGATTGTTGCTTCTGATTTCATTGAGTGAGCTTATTGTCAAAAAAGATGAGCGCACTTCGGGTCTGATGCTCTACCTGCTGTGTATTGCCACCGCTATCCTGATTGTGTTTGCCGGGATTCGCGGTTTGGGTACCGGCATGGATGACCTGCAGTATCGGACATTTTATACCGGCTTCATTCAAAGTCTGCAGATCAACGGCTTTAGCGCCACCGTGGAGCTCTTCCGTTATGAGCCGCTGATTTTTGCCATCGCCTGGCTAACTAGTCTGATTTCCAGTAATGCTGACACCTTCTTATTTGTATTCAGCATTCTGGCGGTGGTGACCAATGCGGTGTTCTTCCGCAAAATGTCACCGTACCCGATCCTCGCGCTGGCACTGTATTCCGCCCATATCTATATCAACAAAGACATGAACCAGATTCGCTTTGGTCTCAGTTCTGCGCTGTTTTTGGGTGTGCTCTGGTGTTTATATCTGAAGCGTTACTGGGGAGCGTTCGGCTTTTTCCTGCTCTCTTTCTTCAGCCACAATACCGGAATTATGGTGGTTACGGTCTTGCCATTCTTGTTTATCCGTCAATGGCGCTATTGGCCGGTGCTGATTATCTTTCTGAGTATCCCGATGTCGAAGTTCGGCGGGACAAACTTTATCAGCTTGATCAGTGCGCATATGGGCGCGATGGGGGAGAGGGCGGAAGGCTACAGTGCTGAAGCATCGAATACCGCGGATGGCAGCATCTTCTCGGTTTCTAACCTTAAAAACATCATGCTGGTGTGTATGTTTGTCTATTTCATGCTCAGCGATGAATTGAAACGCAACAACGCTGAGCAGTGGCGTTTTAACTATCTGATGATTGTGACCTTCGCGCTGGGCGGGGCAATCAGGATCTTCTTCTATAACTATTCATCCGGGGCAAGGCTTTCCAACTACCTGTTGCAAGTTGAGCCTATTCTACTGACCTCGTTGATCTATCAATCACGGCAATTGCTCAAGCCGGCGATGTTCGCGATGTTCAGTTTCTTTCTTGTTTATTACCTCTACTACAACACCATCTCGCAGAAACAGGCCGTTGTCGGCTACGAGGTGGCGCAGGAGTTCAAAATCTTTAGGTAACAGAGAGGTAACATGACGAGAAAATTGATGGTTTTAGCCCTCGCGCTGGCACCGATTGCGGCGCTGGCAGCACCGGGTTTAAGCACGTTGCAGATTGACGCATTTGGTGATTCCACTACTGCGGGTGTCATCAGCAAAGACCGTAAAAGCAGCATCACCAAAGCCAGTGAAATCGGTGAATTGGCGCAAATGCTGCAACAGCAGTATGGCGATCGGGTCAACATCGTGGTGAAAAACCACGGCGTGCCCGGTGCGCAGGCCGCTGAGTTGTTGTACCCGCATGGCGGCGATGATCAAAGCCATTGGGAGGACTTGATGAAAACCTCCCCGGCTAAAATCGTTCTGATCAACTACGCCATTAACGATGCCCGACACTATTTTTTCAAGGATAAGAAGGTGCACCTTGAAAGCCCTGAAGAGTATGGGCGGATTATCACGCGCCTGGTTGAAGTGGCGAAGCAGAACCATAAACAGGTTATTTTGCAGGAGCCGAATCCCATTTGCGGCAAAGCGGAACGTTGGAATGTTTGGCCCTACGTCTGGCAACTTAACCAGGTGGCTAAGCAGCAGCAGGTTGCCGTGGTTCACCAGTATAGCGTGATTAAAGAAGATCGTGATTGGCAGTCGCAGATGTCTGACGACTGTATTCATCCGCTGGAGTCACTGTATAAAGCCAAAGCGGATCGTACCTTTAGTATTGTTAGCCCACTTGTTCAGCAAAGTCTTGCGCAGCAAAGCCCCTAACCTTGTTGTGTCGATTTTATAAGGGATCCTGATATGTACATCATGATTATGGTGGTTTCGTTCTGCCTTGCATTGCTCATTTTACATGCCTGCTCTTATCATCGCGGGATTTATAATGATAAAGGCGTGAAGAGTATTTCTGGCCTGCGTGCTTTCCTTGCCAGTATTGTCGCCTTTTCTCATTTTGTTCATTATATCTACGGGCTGGATCAACCGTGGATATATGATAAAAACTATTTTGCCTGGTTCTCTGAAGGCAACTTTTTTGTGAATTCGGGTAAATTCGGCGTCTTGCTGTTCTTTATGATTTCGGCTTTCCTGTTCTATCGCTGGCTGGATAACGATACGCTCACCCCTGCACAGCTGAGTGGAAAACTCTGGCGTTCACGCGTTCGACGTATCGTCCCGATGTTTTGGTTCTCAGGTTTCGTTATCTTTACCATTGGTGCGCTGCAAGGTGCGCTGGTACCGCCGTTGCAAGCGCTGAAAGATGCTGTTTTATGGCTGTTGTTCATTGGCAGCTACAACGTTGGCGAGATGTCTACGGCGGTGGTGAACTCCGGCGTGGAGTGGACGCTGCGTCTGGAATGGTTGCTGTATTTGTCTATTCCCGTGATTTATTTCCTCAATCGATTAACGCGCGGGAAATACAAAACCCTGCTGATCCTTTCGTCCATCGGCGTTATTTTCATCATTGCCGTCGCATTACGTTTGTATGGGAAAACCTATACCGATCCGCGTCCGGTACTCGGCTTTGCGATGGGATATTTTGCTTATAAATTCCGCGATAGATTTGCTGGTTTACGCCATTCCCGCAGTGCGGCAATCCTCAGTCTTGTATTGGCAGCTTTCTCTCTGTTCTTCACCTCGAATACCTTCTTCTATGTCTTCTTCCTGATATCCCTGACGGTGATCTTCTTTATTGTCAGCAGCGGTAATTCGCTGATGGGACTGTTGGAAAATAAGACCTTGATGTCGATTGGTGAAGTGAGCTATAGCCTCTATTTGATTCATGGCGTCGTGCTGTACGGTATTGAGCAAATCCCACCAACGTTATATCCGCATAATTACTGGATGTTCACGCTGTTATCTACACTGTTCTTTGTTGCGGCGTTTTATGTCGCAAAAATGACCTATCTTTGGGTGGAAAAACCGTTTATCGGCAGCAGTGGCGGTAAGTCTAAAGCAGCAACCAAAGCAGCAGCCGAAAATTAAGAATTTGACTGATTACCTTCGCTTAATATTCGTATTACTGTTAACCAGAAGTTTTTAGAGGTACTGGCAATGCAGGATATTCGTTTCTCAATTGTAATTCCCGCGTATAACGCGTCGAAGTCGATTGTAACGACGCTGGATTGCGTCAAAGCGCAAACCTATCGCAATTTTGAAGTCATCATCGTGGATGACAAATCGGCTGATGCCGCTGAGCTGGCACAGGTGGTGCGCAGTGAGCGTTATCAGGATCTGGACATCAAACTTGAGCTGTCTCAGGTGAAACTCAACGGTGCCGGCGCTCGTAACAAAGGTATCGAACTGGCTGAGGGTGATTTCATCAGCTTCCTCGATGCAGATGATGAGTGGGGTGTTGATAAGCTGCTCACCGTTTATGACACCATCACCAGACTTGAAGCACAGGGTAAGTCGAACTATCTGATTTTCAGCCAGGTGAACATTCATCAGGATGGCCGTTTCCTCAAGGTGATGCCGATGCAGGCACCGGGCAAGAATGAAACCATCGCTGAATATCTGTTTGGCTGTTACGGCTTTATTCAAACCAGCACCATTGTGTTGAAGCGCGAAGATGCCGATAAAATCCGTTTTGATGCGCGTTATATTCGCCATCAGGATTATGATTTCTGCATCCGTGCTGACCGCATGGGCTATGAGTTTGTGATGATTGATAAGCCGCTCGCCACCTACCATCTGGTGACCAAATTTGGTTCCAAACACAAAGGCGAGTCGGTGAAGTACTCCTTCTTCTGGCTGGACACCATGAAGCCGCACCTCACGGCACGTGACGTCCATACCTATAAGGCGTTCAAGCTGCCGCTGCGCTACAAGATGGATGGTAAATCACTGCAGGCGAGCCTCAGTTTCGCGCGCTACTTCTTCCTGACCAACCGTGATAACCGGGCTTATTTCCTGAATCGACTGTTCGATAAGGTGAAGTCTCGCTTCTCTGGCGGGCGAGCCGTCTCCTGATTCACTTTATAAAATTTTCACTTGCTCCCGCACCGGGAGCAATTTTTTGGTTCCTGACACTCCGGGTATGCAAATGACAAATCATGTTGGCACCGTCGGTATTGTGATGCCGATGTATAACGCGCGTAAAACGGTATTGCGTGCGGTAGAGTCGATCGTCAATCAGACCTATAGCGACTGGCATCTTTATTTAATAAATGATCAGTCCACCGATGATTCGCTGGCCTATGTACGCGAACACTGCACTGATGCGCGCATCACCATTCTTAACAATGAAGTCAACCTCGGTGCGGCGGAAACACGTAACGTGGGTCTGCGTGCCGCGCAAGAAGAGATTATTGCGTTTCTCGACAGTGACGACGAATGGCACGTCGATAAACTTGCCGAACAGACTGCGGCGATCGCGGCGGGTGATGATTTTGTCATCACGCATTATCACTACAAAACCAAAACCGCCGACCACGATATTCTCTACAGCAAACCCTATCTGCAGCAGGAAAACTTCGTGAAGAAGCAGTATCGCGTCTGCTTCTCTTCCGTGTGTTTCCGCCGTCCCCCTCAGGGCATCTTCTTCCAGCGTAAAGGGCATGAAGATTTCCTGTTCCTCTACGAACTGTTCCTCCGCTACAAGCAAGCTCGGGTGATCCAGAAGACGCTGGTCAACTATTACGAGCTGGGCGACTCACTCTCGCGCAATAAGAATAAAGCGGCGAAATGGCACCTCGAATTATTAAGAATTATCTATAAAAACAATCCGTTAAAAATCTATTACTATTACGGCTGGTATATGGTGAACGGCGTTCTCTTCACCCTGAAGCATCGTTAAGACCCGCTATTTTTCACGCTGCTACAGCGCTAGCAGCGCGAAGGAATTGGGTCTTAATTTCAAATTTTGAGGTGGAAAGCGTTTCATGAAAAAGATTGTTTTAGTGATTAAAGATGCCTACTCCTACGCGGGCACCGAGAACATCTGCAACTTCATGTCGGAGTGCCTAGGTGAGCAGCACGCCGTCACCATTTATTCGCTGGAAGGACACGGCAAAACCTTTTATCCGTTCGATCGCGTGAAAGAGATCGTCAGTTTTGAAGGGCAGAGCAACCCGATTAAAAGCGCTGTGGCAAGCATTCATCAGCAAGGCTTCGACAGCGTATTTCTGATCAGCATGGGCCGCCTGAGCGTGATGTTCGCCTTCTGGAACCTGATGGCGATGAAGAAAAAACGCTTTAAAGCCTACGCCTGTGAACACATCGCGATTAACTCCTTCAGCAAGCCGATCAAAGCGCTGAAGTGGATGCTGCTGCGCTATTACGACCAGGTCATCGTGCTGACGGACAAAGATCATCAGGTGTTCAGCCGCTGGAATATCGCCAGCAAGCAGATCCCCAATCCGGTGGTGTACAAGGCCTTTCAGCGCCAAAGCCGCAGCCGTCAGGCGCTGGCGGTGGGGCGTCTGGATAATCAAAAAGGCTTCGACCTGCTGCTGGATATCTGGGCCGACTTCAGTAAAACCCATCCTGAATGGAAGCTGGTGATCGCGGGTGACGGCGAACTGCGTCAACAACTGCACGATCAGGCTGCGGCGTTGGGCATTACCCATAGCGTTAACTTCGTCGGCAAAGTCAGCAACATCAACGATTACTACCGTGACAGCGACATGGCGCTGATGACCTCGCGTTATGAGGGCTTGCCACTGGTGCTGCTCGAAGCGAAATCCTGGTCATTGCCGGTGGTGGCTTATGACTGCCCAACCGGCCCGCAGGAGATTATCAATCACGGTGAAGATGGGTTCCTGGTGCCGATGAATGACAAATCAACGTTCCTGGCGCGCATGGAACAGCTGGCCAGTGACGATAGCCTGTTTTACGCCATGAGCGAAAAAACCAAAGAAACTGCGCTGAAGTTTGACGGTAACCAGATCAAACAAAGCTGGCTAGCCCTGGTTTAGCCAAATATTTCATGCCGCAGGAAGGCGGCAAGTGCTTGAGTCCCCGTGAGCTTACTCTAGTAAGTGACAGGGGCGAAGGTAGGCAGCCAACGCCCCTGTGGCGTGAAGTATGACGGCTAAATGCCTCCGGGATCACATTTATGGCTGTTACGCAGCCCCATGACCACGGGATTGAAAGCATGAAAAGAAGAGAAGTCTTGCAAACTGCAGCCTCCTCCATTGTTGCCGCGCTCTCAGTGAGCGCATTTTCCAGCTATGCGGCAAAAAGTGGTCAACCGGCTTTGAAAGCTGTCGATCCGTCCAGCGTACCGCAGGGCGATGTACCAATTTTAACGCCAGAAAATGTCTACACCATGCCACCACAGTTTTGGCAGAACTTTGAGGGCAAATTGTGGATCGGGCAGGCCGGTCAGGATGCCAGCAAAGCGGGCAATCAGATTCCAGTCTTCCTGCGCGATGCCAGCGGTAAAGTGTCACAAATCAGCCAGCCTATTGCGCTAAATAAGGGCAACTTCGCGCAATTCATTCACGATAATGCAGCGTTGATCGCCAATCCTGCTCACTCCATGGTGGTGGAAGACGATCAAGGGAATACGCTGTTTTCGATTGCAGATGTTTCACGACCGAATCCGAGTAACTTTAGTCAACGTCTGGCGCAGCCGAATGGCTATCAGCTGATTGGCGAAATCCCGTCGGTTGAGGAGTTAAGGAAAACGCGTCCGCTGTTCGCGGGTGCCAAAATCAAGCTGAAAAGTTGGCATGAAGGCTTAGAAGTGGGCGGCGGGGAATTCGTTGGCGCTTTTGGTGACGGCAAAGATGATGGCGGCGTTATCTTCAGTGGTAAAGGCTTCTATTGGCGTCGCGTGGTTGAAGATTTTAACCGCCTGACGCTGTTCGATTTTGGCGCTATTGCCGATGCCAAAACCGATGCCGCACCGGCGATAAAAGCCATGTATCAATGGTCAATTGATGCCAATCAGCAGATCTGTGTGCAGTTCCCGGCAGGCAATTTCTTCGTCACCGAGTGCGATTTCGGTAATGAAGAACGACGCTACTTCCGTATCTCCGGCGCGATGGTCAATTTTGGCTATTTCCCGGCGACCACGCTGACTTCAGACGGTCGCTCTGAATTCCTGTTCCAGGTGAACGCGCGTTGGACTGAAATCTCCAATCTGATTTTCAACGGTCAAAACGACAAGCGACCGAATAAGCAGGGGCTGTTCCGCAACACGTGTCCCGGCGGGCAATTTTTCCGTGGTGCCTGCTTGCGACTCAATCAGGTTGGCGGAGTGTCGTTGAGCTTACTGGATACGCTGGATTGTAAAATCGACCAGTGGTACGCCAATGCCTGTACCGGTGATGTGATCAAAGCCAGTTGGTCGGGCCAAAAGGCTGGCGCCTGGGATCACAGCACGGCGATTGAACTCTCCAACTTCAACGCTCAGCACTGTAAAGGCGGTAAGGTGTTGAATCTGCCACGTTGCAGCCAGTCGATCATTCATAACGGCTGGATCGAGCACAGTGAGTTTCCCGGTGACATTTCCAATGGGCAGTGGATTATCGATGCGCTCAGCATTGAAGACTGTAAAAATCCGCTGATTGCGCACAACTCGCGACTGAACATGCGCCAGACCAACCTGCAGGCGGGGAGTTGGATCGACAACTCGATGGAAGGCGAGCGTTGGCTCAACATCTGGGAGATGGGATCCACGCGCGTGGAATCTTACGGTGTCGCCATCGATGGCAGCCTGAAATACAACTACATCACCTCACGCTTCCGCCTGGCGAATAACACCAACCAGGAAACCTGGTTTGAACTCGGCAACTTCTACTCACCTACGGTGGGAGACAGCTGGGAGATCGAGGTGTTTGGTCAATCGCAATTCAATAATGGCACGGCTAATCAGCCCTTAATGAACGTCATTGATGGTAAAGGCACCGGCGGTCGTGCGGTTATTCATCTGCAACGCAAAACCAAAAATGCGGAAGCCAGCTGGTCTGCCGAAGGCAGTTCACCCGTGGTGGATGTCCGCTTTGAACCGCGCTCAGAGACGGACACGAAAGTGTTCGTCAAGCTGGCTGGTTGGACACCCACCACCGCTATTTTGATTAAAAGCACCGCCAAGGACCGCTTCCTTACCGGACGCTGTGCGCGTGTGGATGCCACCATGGCGCAGGGCAGTCCTGCCAGCGGCAGCCAGCAAGCACCGCAGCGCTTCAGTCTGCACAACGGTAAAGCGGGTATAGGCGGTAACGAGCAGGGCGATCTGCTGCTGGCCTCGCGCGCGCTGAAACCGGAGCAGGTAGATACGCGTGAGCCGAAAGGATTTGTCTCGGTGGTGATTAACGGCGAACAGGTGGCGTTACCCTATTTTGCGGTGAAGTCGTAATGCAGTAACCGGAGAGGGCGCAGCCGTTTGCGCCCTCTCCGGGAAAGGTTGGGAGCGGCCTGCAGGTCGCCCGTTCGAGGACAGATTTTCTATTTTGGGCATTGTTCCCATTGCAGTTTTTTAACACAGAGTTCACTTTGCCCGTGCAGGAAATGACGTGGCTTGTAAAAAATTAAAAAAATTTTTCTGGAGTGTTTATGAAGATTTTATTGGTGGGAAACCATACCTGTGGAAATCGTGGGGATGGCGCGATTTTACGTGGACTGATCGACTCTTTGCAGTCTGCGCGTGGCGACCTCGATATTGATGTGATCAGTCGTTATCCAACAAGCTCCGGGTACTTATTGCAACAGGATATCCAGCAGGATTCCTTGTTTCTGCATAACAGCAAATCAGCGAAAGGGCTGGTGGGCAGCGTTAAACGTAAAGTGGCCAACCGCCTGATGCCCGAAATCATGATGGCGCATCTGGGCAAGGGTGGCCTGTACAAATCGTTCTCTGTGCCGCCCCATCTGGCGCAGTTCACCAAAAGTCTGGAACAGTATGACGCCATCATTCAGGTGGGCGGTTCGTTCTTCGTCGATCTTTATGGTGTGACGCAGTTTGACCACGCGCTCTGTGCATTGATGGCGAAAAAGCCGCTGCACATGGTCGGTCACTCCGTGGGACCCTTTGAGAACCCCCGCGTGAATGCGCTGGCCAATTTCGTGTTTGATCGCGTCGATAGCCTGGTGCTGCGTGAAGAGGTCAGCTTCGATCGCCTGAAACAAGACGGCGTCACCACCAGCCGCGTGAAGAAGGGCGTCGATACCGCCTTCCTGGTGAAAGCACGCGATGTGGAGAATCCGAGCCACAACCTGCTGCACTGGAAAAACATCATCAGCGCGCGTAAAACCATCGCCATCACCGTGCGTGAACTGGCACCGTTCGATAAACGTCTCGGCGTGACGCAGAAAGAGTACGAAGCGGCCTTTGGGAAAGTCATCAATGCGATGATTGCTGAAGGCTATCAGGTGGTGGCTTTCTCTACCTGTACCGGCATCGACAGCTACGCCAAAGACGACCGCATGGTCGCGCTGACGCTGCGTGATCACGTCGATAATCCCGATCATTACCATGTCATCATGGACGAGTTCAACGACCTCGAACTCGGCATCCTGCTAAGCCATTGTCACCTGACTATTGGCACCCGCCTGCACTCCGCCATCATTTCCATGAACTTCGGTACCCCAGCCGTGGCAATCAACTATGAGCACAAATCGCTCGGCGTGATGAAACAGCTTGGATTGCCGCAGATGGCCACCGACGTGCAGAGCCTGATGGATGGTTCGCTGATCGATAAAGTACAAACCGTACTGGCGGACTACGACAACGTGAAACGCAAAGTGGACACCGCGGTGGCGCAGGAGCGTGAAATTGGTAACCGCATTACGGCAGAAATTCTCAACGTGCTGGGGTAAGTGATGAAGCTGACCTTTTTCACCATGCGTTTTCCGGTTGCCTCTGAGACGTTTGTCCTCAATCAGGTAACGCATTTCATCGATGCAGGCTATGACGTGGAGATCATCTCCGTGTTTCCGGGCGATATGATCAATCGCCACGCCGCGTTCGATGATTACAATCTGGCGGCGAAAACTCACTATTTACTGCCGGAAGAGAAAGTTTCGAATCTCGATAAGCTGACGCAGCGCATTGGTTTGATGCTGCCGAAAATCGCGAAGCCGGCGTTAATCAAATCACTCAACGTCGGCCGCTACGGCCAGCAGGCGAAAAAGCTGCTGCTGCCGGCGATTGTTGCTAACGCGAAGCAAACCTTCACCGCGGATGTGTTTCTGGTGCACTTTGGTTATGCCGGTGCGCTGGCCAACAAACTGCGTGAGCTCGGCGTGCTGAAAGGCAAGCAGGCGACGGTGTTCCACGGCGCGGATATTTCGCGCCGTCACATTCTCGAAGAGCACAAGCTCGATTACGTCAACCTGTTCAAACAGAGCGAGTTGATGTTACCCATCAGCCATTTGTGGGAGAACAAGCTGATTGAGATGGGTTGTCCACGTGAGAAGGTGCACGTGACGCGCATGGGCATCGAGCCTGAGAAGTTTAACTTCAAGCCGCGTGAGGCGTTTCATCAGCCGCTGCGAATTGTTTCGGTCGCGCGTTTGACCGAGAAAAAGGGCTTAGACGTGGCGGTAAAAGCCAGCGAAATTCTGCGCAACAACGGTGGGCAGTTCGAGTTCACCATCATCGGCAACGGTGAGCAGGACGGCATGATGCGTGAACACATCGCGCGTGCCGGACTGGAAGCCTTTGTCACTATGCCTGGTTTCAAGCCGCAGGAGGAGATTCGTCAGGCGTTGAATGATGCTGATATCTTCCTGCTACCGTCGAAAACCGCAGCCGATGGCGACATGGAAGGCATTCCGGTGGCGTTGATGGAAGCGATGGCGGTGGGGCTGCCGGTGGTTTCGACCTATCACAGCGGCATCCCGGAGCTGATTCAGAACAACGTCAGCGGCTGGCTGGTCTCCGAAAACGATGCCGAAGAGTTGGCTGACACGCTGCTGCGTCTGTCACGCGGTGATGTCGATGTCGCGCCGGTCGTGGCTGCTGCGCGACACAAAGTGGAAACCGAGTTCAATCAGCACATCGCTTATGGCGAGCTGGCTAAAATTCTGGAGCGCATGGTGTGAGCGGATTAAAAAAACAGGCCGTCTGGCTGTTTGGCAGTACCTGCTTCGCGGCATTGCTGCAGGTGTTACAGCTCAGCGTTCTGGCGCGAAAACTGGAAGCGCATGAGTTGGGTTTATTAGCCATTATCAACGCCATTCTGGCGGTGGCAACGGTGTTGCAGGATATGGGGATGAGCAGCTACATCGTGCATCGCCAGGACATCAACCGCCGCCAGCAGAGTACGATTTATTGGGTCAACGTCTCACTCAGCTTGTGTACCGGCTTGATTATGCTGGCAATTGCCTTCCCGGTGGCGTGGTTCTATCACCTGCCTGAATTGACCGGGCTGATCATGCTCACCAGCCTCAACTTCCTCGTGCTGGGACATCTGTCGCAGTATCAGGCGCACTATGTGAAATCCAAACGTATGGTGACGCTGGCGAAGATTGAGATGGCCACCAAGTTGTTCGCGTTCATCTGTACCGTGGCGATGCTCTACTTCACTTCGCTCACGGTGGCGGCGGCCATCCTTGGGCTGTTCATCAATGCCTTTACGCGCATCCTGTGCATGATCTACTTCGGGGAGAAGTCATGGCGCCCGACGTGGGAGTTTGAAGGGGCGACCTTCATCAGCGCGGTGCGTTACGGCATTTATCAGCTCGGTTCTCAGACCATCAACCAGCTGCGTACCCAGGCGGATGCGTTGATTGTGGGTAAAGTGATGGGCGCGGAGATGCTGGGGATCTACTCGCTGGCAAAAGAGTTGATTCTGCAGCCACTGAAACTGGTATCGCCGGTGATTAACCGTCTGGCACTGCCGCGTTTCGCCGAGAAGCAGCACGATCCGGAGCAGCTGAAAAATCTGTTCCTGAAAGGCACCTTCGTCATCATGTTGTTCAGCAGCGCGATGTATCTGGCGATTGGCATTCTGTCTCCGGTCATCGTACGCGTGCTGTATGGCGCATCGCATGAGCAGGTTTACCATCTGATTCCGCTGATGCTGCTGTTCGGCATGCTGCGTCCGATGGGGGGCTTAACCGGCGCGATTTCCCAGGCGAACGGCAAGACTAACGTCGAGTTTTACTGGAATATTGTGGCGAGTCTGGTGGTGGTCGTGGTACTGGCGACAACCTACATCTGGCCGAACGTGCTGTATGTGGCGTTGACGCTCTCCATCTCGCAGGTGCTGATTTCTGCCTTCGCCCATCCGTTCTTTATCAAGCCGGTGATTGGTATCCGCTTTATGCCGTATGCCCGCCAGTGGGTTTCGGTGTCGGTGGTGTTTGTCGGCCTGATGATGCTGGTGAATCACTTCAATCTGTTCGTGATGCCGGAGTGGTTTGAGGGCTGGTTGTAGGTTTTAGGATAACGACGCTATCAGCGCGGGTATGAGCTTTGAGCGAGTGCCCGCGCCAAATCCCCCTCATCCATTCTGCAAATCAATGGTCTTATCACCCGTGCTTTTTCCATCAATCCCTCACTGTTTTTCAGCAGTTTAGCCGGTTCATTTTCCGTGTCTCAGGCGAAGCGGCAGCCAGGCGTTTTGGCGATTTTTGATGTCGTGACAGAGAGTTAGTGCCGGATTTTCAGATAAAGATTATACTTGCTGCACCGGCCGATCCTGCATAATCGACCCCACGTATTCACTTCATGAAATGGAATAAATATGACCAAGCTTAAAGCAGTAATCCCGGTTGCGGGTCTCGGTATGCATATGCTCCCTGCAACAAAAGCTATCCCGAAAGAGATGCTGCCAATCGTCGATAAACCAATGATTCAATACATCGTTGACGAGTGTGTAGCAGCGGGCATCAAGGAGATTGTGCTGGTCACCCATGCTTCCAAAAATGCAGTGGAAAACCACTTCGACACCACTTATGAGCTGGAAGCGCTGCTTGAAGCGCGCGTAAAACGTCAGCTGCTGAGCGAAGTGCAATCAATCTGTCCTCCTGGCGTGACTATCATGAACGTGCGTCAGGCGAACCCGCTGGGTCTGGGCCACTCTGTGCTGTGTGCACGCCCGATGATCGGTGATAACCCGTTCGTGGTGGTGCTGCCAGATGTGCTGCTGGATGACTCAACCGCTGACCACCTGCGTTATAACCTCGCGGCAATGGTGGCTCGTTTCGAAGAAACCGGTCACTCACAGGTACTGGCAAAACACATGCCGGGCGAAGACCTGACTGAATACGGTGTTCTGACTACAGAGTCGCCGATCGATAACCCAGGCGACATCAGCACTATTACTAACATTGTTGAGAAACCAGAAGCGGGCCAGTTGGATTCAGACCTGACTGCGGTCGGTCGTTATGTGCTGTCTGCGGATATCTGGCAAGAGCTGGAAAACACCGAGCCGGGCGCTTGGGGGCGTATTCAGCTGACCGATGCCATTGCATCACTCAGTAAGAAAAAACCGGTTGATGCACAATTGCTGACCGGTACCAGCTTCGACTGTGGTAAAAAAATGGGCTACATGCAGGCATTCGTCTCTTACGGTCTGCGTAACAACGCGCAGGGTCGTGATTTCCGCGACGCTATCCAGAAAATTCTGGCGAAATAATCCATTCTCATGCCGCGCCGCTTGCGCGGTTTAAAGGAGTACACATGGCTATTTTGGTAACGGGCGGAGCAGGGTACATCGGCTCCCATACGGTGCTGGCGCTGTTAGAGCGCGGTGACGACGTTGTAGTCCTGGATAACCTTTGCAATGCTTCGCGTGAAGCCATTAATCGCGTGGAGAAGCTGTCTGGCAAGAAAGCGGTGTTCGTTGAAGGCGACATCCGCGATCGCGCCTGCCTGCGTGACCTGTTTGCCGCCAACGATATCTCGGCAGTGATTCACTTCGCCGCGTTGAAAGCCGTCGGCGAATCCACGCGCATGCCGCTGGAATACTACGAGAACAACGTGGCAGGCACCGTGGTACTGCTGGAAGAGATGCGCGCTGCTGGCGTGTGGAACTTTATCTTCAGCTCCTCAGCGACCGTCTACGGCGCCGATGCACCGGTTCCTTACGTGGAAACCACGCCAATCGGTGGCACCACCAGCCCTTACGGCACCTCTAAGCTGATGATCGAATTCGTGATGCGCGATTTCGCTAAAGCTGACCCGAATTTCAAAGCCATCGCGCTGCGCTACTTCAACCCGGTTGGCGCGCATGAGTCAGGCGAGATTGGTGAAGACCCAACTGGCATCCCTAACAACCTGCTGCCGTACATCGCGCAGGTGGCGATTGGTCGCCTGGAGAAGCTGGGCGTGTTTGGTGATGACTACGACACGCCAGACGGCACCGCACAGCGCGACTACATCCACGTGGTGGATTTGGCCGAAGGCCACCTGAAGGCGCTGGATCATCTGCCGAAAGTCACCGGTTACAAGGCGTATAATCTTGGCGGCGGGGTAGGGTTCTCGGTGCTGGAAATGATTAAAGCGTTCGAGAAGGCTTCTGGTAAGGCGATTCCGTTTGAGTTTAAGCCGCGTCGTGATGGCGATCTGCCGGCGTTCTGGGCGGATGCAAGTCTGGCGAACACCGAGCTGGACTGGCGGGTAACGCGTGGGATCGATGCGATGATGCGCGACACGTGGAACTGGCAGAGTAAGAATCCGGATGGGTTTAAGTAATACGATGAAGGCGGACTTGATGTCCGCTTTTTTTTGCGTCTGATTTGACTTACTCCTGCTTTTCGTCACTTTCTGATTGCTTCAGTTTGGTCACAGGTAGACGATCCTCTTACACCTCATCGCACAATCGGTTAATAATTGAACCATCACTTGATGCCAAAGGCCATTTCGTTCGTGTTCACATGACCTCGGTGGTAAAATTCAAGTTCCGAAATAATCAATTCTTTCTAATTAACTCTGAAGAATTAAAATTATTTCAAGCAAATAGTGCTCAGCTCGATTAAATCGCACTAAGCTTAAAGATCGGTATTACACACATCAGCATGTTGGGAGCTGCAACCCAAGGGCGGTAGCTTTGTCCATTGCTAATGTGGGGTGTTTATTTCTCCTCTGGCCGGGATACGGTCGCAATGTCAGGAATAGTCCAACGTCATGAAGATTTTAATTACTGGTGGTGCAGGTTTTATCGGCTCAGCTGTGGTCCGTCATGTTATCAATGACACCAGTGATGAGGTGATTAACGTCGATAAACTGACCTATGCGGGAAACCTCGAATCGCTTAAAACGGTCAGTGATAATTCCCGTTATACCTTCTGTCATGTCGACATTTGCGACGGCGTTGCTTTGTCTAAAGTATTCGAAGAACATCAGCCGGATGCGGTTATGCATCTCGCTGCAGAGAGTCACGTAGATCGCTCGATCACCGGGCCTGCTGAATTTGTGCAGACTAACGTTGTTGGCACCTACGCCTTGCTAGAAGCCAGCCGCCAGTACTGGATGGCATTGCCTGAAGATCGTAAAAGCGCATTCCGCTTCCATCATATCTCAACTGATGAAGTCTATGGTGACTTGCCGCATCCGGATGAAATGGAAGGCGAGCTTCCGATGTTCACCGAGTCAACGCCATATGCGCCAAGCAGCCCTTACTCTTCAACCAAAGCTGCGAGTGACCACCTGGTTCGCGCCTGGGGACGTACCTACGGTTTGCCAGTGGTGGTCACTAATTGTTCCAACAATTACGGCCCGTATCATTTCCCGGAAAAACTCATTCCTCTGATTATCAGCAACGCATTGGAAGGCAAACCTTTACCGATTTATGGCAAGGGCGACCAAATTCGCGACTGGTTGTATGTCGAAGATCATGCACGTGCGCTGTATACCGTGGTGACGAAGGCTAAAACGGGTACCACCTATAATATCGGTGGCCATAATGAGAAGCAGAATCTCGAAGTGGTTCACACAGTTTGTGAATTACTGGACGAATTGCGTCCGAAAGATACGCCGTATGCTCAACAAATCACCTATGTTGCTGACCGCCCTGGTCACGATCGCCGTTACGCGATTGACGCAGCGAAGATTGAAAAAGATTTAGGATGGACACCGCAGGAAAGCTTCGAAACTGGCCTTCGCAAAACCGTTCAGTGGTATCTCGACAACCATGAGTGGGTTGAGCACGTTAAAAGCGGTGCCTATCAGAATTGGATTGAACAAAACTACGAGAAACGTAGCTAATGAAAATTTTGCTATTGGGTAAAAATGGTCAGGTGGGTTGGGAACTCCAACGCGCATTGGCACCTTTGGGTGATGTCATTGCGCTAGACCGCTACTCCGTGGACTTCTGTGGTGACTTGACTAATCCAGAGGGTATCACGAATTCAGTGCGCGATATCAAGCCTGATGTGATCGTCAATGCTGCCGCTTATACCGCGGTGGACAAAGCCGAGAGCGATCTACAGAATGCTGAGCTGATCAATGTCGCCAGTGTTGAAGCGCTGGCGATTGCAGCGCGTGATGTAAACGCTCTATTGGTTCACTACTCGACCGACTATGTCTTTGATGGCAGCGGTGAACGCCCGTGGAGCGAAGATGATAAGACATCTCCGCTCAATGCTTATGGCAAAACCAAACGTCAGGGCGAAGAGGCGATTGTTAAGCACGCCCCAAACTATCTCATTTTCCGCACCAGTTGGGTTTATGCTGCCAAAGGCAATAATTTCGCCAAGACCATGATCCGCCTGGCGCAAGAGCGCGAAAGCTTGTCGGTGATTAATGACCAATTCGGCGCACCAACGGGTGCTGAATTGATCGCAGATTGCACAGCGCACGCAATCAGAACCACATTGGCTGAACCCGAAAAGAGCGGAATCTACAACCTGATTGCTTCGGGTGTTACCACATGGCATGCCTATGCAGACTTAGTCATTGCGCATGTGCGTGGAAAGGGCCTACCGATCAAAGCCACAGCCATTAACACCGTTGATACTAGCGCTTTTCCGACGCCAGCTAAACGCCCACTAAATTCCAGACTGAACACCAGCAAATTCACGACTGCATTTAATCTAACCCTCCCTGAATGGAAGGTTGGGGTTATTCGTATGTTGGATGAAATTTATCACTGAGTGTTGTTAGAGTCAGATTAACAAATTGAAGGATAACGTTGTGACGAGTAAAAAAGGAATCATCCTTGCTGGCGGGTCAGGAACACGCCTCTACCCAGTAACGATGGCAGTGAGTAAGCAGTTATTGCCTATCTATGATAAACCGATGATCTACTACCCGCTGAGCACGCTGATGCTGGCGGGGATACGCGATATTCTGATCATCAGCACCCCGCAAGATACGCCACGTTTTGAAAGCCTGCTTGGTGATGGTTCTCAGTGGGGTTTGAAGATTCAATATAAAGTCCAGGAAAGCCCGGATGGTTTAGCCCAAGCCTTTATTCTGGGTGAAGAGTTCATCGGTGATGATAACTGCGCGTTGATTCTTGGCGACAATATCTTCTATGGTCATGATCTGCATAAGCAATTGGAAGAGGCCTCAAACAAGAAACAGGGCGCAACGGTGTTTGCTTATCATGTGCATGATCCAGAGCGTTATGGCGTGGTGGAGTTCGATAAAACCGGGAAAGCGATTTCTCTTGTTGAGAAACCCATTGAGCCTAAAAGTAACTACGCAGTGACCGGCCTTTATTTCTATGACAATAGCGTTGTGGAATTGGCCAAGAACCTCAAGCCTTCTCCACGTGGTGAGTTGGAAATTACCGATATCAATAACCTTTACCTTGAGAAGGGTGAACTGTCTGTCTCAATCATGGGACGTGGACATGCGTGGCTTGATACAGGAACGCATCAGAGTTTAATGGAAGCGAATAACTTTATTCAGACGATTGAAACTCGCCAGGGATTGAAAGTGGCTTGCCCGGAAGAGATTGCTTATCGCATGGGCTTTATTGATGCAGAGAAGTTGAAAGAACTCGCACAGCCGCTACTCAAAAATGATTATGGCAAATACTTGATGGCGTTATACAACGGAAAATTATAATGAAGATTATTGATACTGAAATTCCTGACGTCAAAATTATTGAGCCATCGGTGTTCGGTGACGAGCGCGGTTTCTTTATGGAAACCTGGCAGCAAAAGAAATTTGAAGAGCAAGTTTCTCCTCGTACTTTTGTGCAGGACAACCATTCAAAGTCTTCAAAAGGCATTCTGCGTGGATTGCATTATCAGACTATAAACACGCAAGGTAAGCTCGTACGCGTTGTCGCTGGCGAAGTTTTCGATGTGGCGGTTGATATGAGAAAGTCATCGCCCACCTTTGGACAATGGGTAGGTGTGTACCTTTCAGCTGAAAATAAACGCCAGTTATGGGTGCCTGAAGGATTCGCTCATGGTTTTTATGTGACGTCTGAAAGTGCTGAGTTTGTCTATAAATGTACCGATTATTATAATCCTCAGCATGAGCATTCTTTACTCTGGAATGATGCAGATTTAAATATTAACTGGCCGATCTCAGAAGGTGATAGTCCTGCTCTTTCCGCGAAAGATAAAGACGGAACACCATTATCACACGCAGTAACCTTTGATTGATTCCTAAAACTAAGGATGAGAATGTTACTCATCCTTTTTTATGTAGCTGATGATGATGAGCGATAAAGGAACAATAAGTATCCTAATGGGTACTTATAATGGCGAGAAATATATAGAGCAGCAATTACAGTCAATTGCTGACCAGACTTATAAAAATTGGGCGCTGATAGTTTCAGATGATGGTTCAACGGATAAAACTTGTGAACTAATTGAGAAGTTTGCCCAACAATTTCCAGATAATAAAGTCATTTTGCTTACAGGGCCTGGGAAAGGATTTGCTGCTAATTTCTATAGTTTACTAAATCGTAAAGATATTGACTCTGAATTTTATGCATTTTGTGATCAAGATGATATCTGGATTGAAAACAAACTTGAAGTTGCTGTGAACCAGTTAACCTCTGAATTAGATTCATTGAACAAGCTCAGACTTTACGGCTCTCGTACTAAATTGATTGATTCTAACGAGAATAGCATTGGCTTTTCACCCTGCTTCTTAAAAGCATTTCATTTCAAAAATGCATTATTGCAAAGCTATGCGGGTGGTAACACCATGGTTTTCAATCGGGAGCTAAAATCGATCTTTGAAACCCTCCCAGCAGATTTGAAAATTGTTTCTCACGACTGGATTATGTATATCGTTTGCAGCGCTATGGATGGGACTGTAATTTATGATCAACAGCCCTATATACTTTACCGACAACATGATCAGAATCTTGTGGGCAGTAATACTGGAATGATGTCCAAAGTCACGCGTTTTAATCGACTGTTTGCAGGGGAGTTTAAATCCTGGAGTAAAACGAACTGCATGGCGCTTGAGTGCATTAAACACAAGATGCCAACAGATAATAAACTAGACTATGACAGGTTTACTGCTCTGAATAGTGGTCTGACAAATAGAGTCGCTAATTTTATTATTGGTGGATTTTATCGGCAGAACTTTATTGAGACATGCGCTTTCTTCATTATGAATGTCTTTAGAAAATTAGTTTAACCATCGACGGTGCAAAATGAAACGTATTATTTATATGATTAACAGATTCTTTCTGAAAATTATAATCTATTTATATTATGGTGTCCTATCCATTCGTGATGACATCAAAACTAAAAAGTATGCTCAAGTGAAAATTAAAAATGACTTTACCGGTGGTAAGGTTATGCTTCTAGCTCTCTATGAGAAATCATCTCTTCGAAATGATACCTTAGAGTTAATTAAAGAAGCAAAACGGAACAATGTATTCGTCGTTGCGGTGAATACACTACGGCTTGAAGAGCATAACTATCCATTAGAACTGGTAGATGTATATATAGAGCGCGACAACTACGGCCGCGATTTCGGTAGCTATAAAGCGGGAATGAAGTATTTCTTTGATAAAGGCTTTCATGATAAGTGTGAACGCCTGCTGATTATCAATGATAGCGTATTTTTTTCTAAGCATGGGCTGCCAGAGTTTGTTCATAATCTCTTCAATACAGATGTTGAAGTGCTGGGTGCCACTGAAAATAGCCAGCATTCGCATCATTTGGGATCATTTTGTATCTCAGTTGCGGGTAAAATTGTTCGTAATGTTAAATTTAAAAACTTCTGGTTTAATTATAAATCATCTAATGTAAGACCTTTAGTAATCAAGCGTGGAGAATTTGGCTTAAGCAAACTGCTTAAATCTCTGGTAAGCTCTGAACAAAACTTTAGATCATTGTTTAACATTTCATTTATGGAAAGGAAATTAAGCAATGACAAGGCGTTATATGAAAGCTATTACTATTATAGACGAGAGGGTGAGAGTTCCTGGAGAAATAGATCGATTACTGGATTAATAGCTGGTGATGAAGTTCTTTCTTCATATTACAATAAATACATTTTAGCTAATAAACGAGCAAAAAGTCTTGCTTTTGCTAGTAATGACTTGAGTAAGTACCATGCTATTGAGCAGGAATACAGTAAGTTAGAATCTAGCAAAGTCGATTATTTAGAAGCTGTTAATTTTTTTAAAAGTTATTCCCATAAAGAAGGGGAGTTAAACGCCCAGTTTAAGCAAAGACTGATTTCTTTATATTTAGATGAATTTACTTTAGGTTCGCAAATCCACATAAACTGCCTTGCTCTGCACCATGTAGGGCTTCCAATTATAAAGTTGGATCTTATGTTTCGATGTGTATGCAATATGAATGATATTATCAAGTTAAGAGACCAACTTGAAGAATCACAAAAAGAAGAGTTTATGACGCTTATCCTGGCGCGTCTGTGTGGAGATAAATTCCTGGTCGGATTGAATCGACTGGCGTACCAATTTGGAATCTTGTAATGACTAATAAAATGAAGTCTGTGGGGTGGGACGACTTCACTTCCGCATTAAAAAATTTCCATGTTGTAAAAGTGATGGGTGGGCAAGACATCCGTATGCGATACAAGCGGTCAAAGATGGGTCCTTTTTGGATAACCATCAGTATGGCTGTGATGATTACAACTATGGGGTTAGTGTTTGGTAATCTTTTTAAGACTAACGTTAAGGAGTTTTTGCCTTATCTCACCTTAGGTCTTATTACATGGACATTCATTCAAAGTTGCATATCTGAAGGGTGCGATGCGCTCATTTCTTCAGAAGGCATAATTAAACAACTGCCGGTGCCATTATATGTTCATGTCATGCGTGTGATTTGGAAAAACTTCCTTATCTTCCTTCACAATATTGTTATTTTTCCGTTAGTTTTGCTTGCTGTACAGAAAAATATTAGTTGGACCGTCATTCTGGCAGTGCCCGGTTTCTTACTACTCGTATTAAATTTGACTTGGGTGTTAATGGTCCTTTCAATGATTTGTGCACGCTTCCGGGATATGACACAAATTGTACTTAGCATCATGCAAGTCATTTTCTACCTGACACCTATCATTTGGATGCCAAAGCTGCTTTCACATAGTTCAGCAGCTATGCTCCTGAACTTTAATCCGCTATATCATCTCATTGATTTGGTGAGAAGCCCGCTGTTGGGTGAAATACCGATGACAAGCAGTTACATTATCGCGGCTGTTATGGCAATAGTTGGTTTGTCATTCTCGATTGCAATGACCAGTAGATATAAATACCGCGTTCCTTATTGGGTTTAATATTATGGCTATTATCAAGTTTGAAAATGTCGGCATTGATTTCCCAATATTCAACGCGCAGGCAAGATCGATTAAAAAGAATTTTATAAATTTTGCCACTGGCGGCAAGGTTGGCCAGCATGATGGCAAGGTCGTTGTTTCTGCACTCAATAACCTTAATTTCGAGATCAAAGATGGCGAGCGAGTGGGGTTGATTGGGCACAATGGTGCGGGTAAGACGACCTTACTGCGTATGTTTAGCAAGGTTTATCACCCAACAAGTGGCAGTGCAACGATTGAAGGCGACATCGGCTCCTTAATTTCAATTTCATTAGGTATCAACCAAGAGTTTACCGGTAGAGAAAATATCTACATTCGCGGTGCACTTTTGGGTCTTAAGAAAAAAGAGATTGATGCACGAATTGAAGAAATTATCGATTTCACGGATTTGGGCGATTTTATCGATATGCCGGTGCGTACTTATTCATCAGGTATGCAAATGCGCTTAGGCTTTAGTGTTAGCACCATTTTTACACCTGAAATTCTGTTAATGGATGAGTGGTTATCCGTCGGTGATGAAGGCTTTAAAGAAAAAGCGGAAACCCGGTTAACCAATATCATCAATGCTACAAAAATATTAATTCTTGCAAGTCATAGTAATGAATTGTTAAGAAAAACCTGCACAAGAATTCTTTGGCTGGAACACGGCACAGTGAAAATGGATGGTACGCCAGAGGAGGTTCTCCCATTGTATTTCAAATCGAAGATCCAAAGAGGCGATTTGTTAACCGACGCGTAATCATCCACTTTTATTGTGTGTTTTAGCATCGCACCATTCACTACCTAAAGTGATGGTAGATGAGTTAACATATTTGCCACTTTAATCACAAATCTGAGTTTGTGATGGTAACTTCAGACAGGAGTAGATAATGTCCAAGCAACAAATCGGTGTTGTCGGTATGGCAGTCATGGGCCGTAACTTGGCTCTTAACATTGAGAGCCGCGGCTACACAGTGTCTATCTTCAACCGTTCTCGCGAAAAGACCGATGAAGTCATCGCTGATAGTCAGGGTAAGAAACTGGCCCCTTTCTATACCGTTGAAGAGTTCGTTGAATCCCTCGAAAAACCACGCCGTATTCTGCTGATGGTTCAGGCTGGTGAGGCTACTGATAAGACTATCGCTTCTCTGACTCCGCATTTGGACAAGGGTGACATCCTGATTGACGGTGGTAACACCTTCTACAAGGACACTATCCGTCGTAATAAAGAATTGTCTGATCAAGGCTTCAACTTTATCGGTACCGGTGTTTCTGGTGGCGAAGAGGGTGCATTGAAAGGCCCTTCAATTATGCCAGGGGGCCAGAAAGAAGCGTACGAACTGGTTGCGCCAATTCTTGGTAAGATTGCTGCGCGTGCTGAAGATGGCGAAGCTTGTGTTGCCTATATCGGTCCAAACGGTGCCGGTCACTATGTGAAGATGGTGCACAATGGCATTGAATACGGTGACATGCAGCTGATCGCAGAGGCCTATGCTCTGTTGAAAGGCGCGTTGGGTCTTGACAATGAAGAACTGGCTAAGACCTTCACCGACTGGAACAATGGTGAGCTTAGCAGCTACCTCATCGACATCACCAAAGACATCTTCACCAAGAAAGATGAAGACGGTAAATATCTTGTTGATGTGATTCTTGACGAAGCAGCGAATAAAGGCACTGGTAAGTGGACTAGCCAGAGCTCGTTGGATCTGGGTGAACCACTGTCACTGATCACTGAATCAGTATTTGCTCGTTATCTCTCTTCTCTGAAGTCACAGCGTGTTGCGGCTTCTAAAGTGCTGAGCGGCCCTCAGGCAAAAGCGTTCACCGGCGACAAAGCTGAGTTTGTTGAGAAAGTACGTCGTGCATTGTATCTGGGCAAAATCGTCTCTTATGCACAGGGGTTCTCACAACTGCGCGCTGCTTCTGAAGAAAACAATTGGGATCTGCACTACGGCGAGATTGCTAAAATCTTCCGTGCGGGCTGTATCATCCGTGCACAGTTCCTGCAGAAAATTACTGATGCTTACGCGAAAGACGCAAACATCGCTAACCTGCTGCTTGACCCATATTTCAAGAATATCGCTGATGAATACCAGCAAGCGCTGCGTGATGTAGTTTCCTACGCGATTCAGAACGGTATCCCAACACCGACCTTCTCTGCTGCAATCGCTTACTACGATAGTTACCGTTCAGAAGTTTTGCCTGCGAATTTGATTCAGGCTCAACGTGACTACTTCGGTGCCCATACGTATAAGCGTATTGATAAAGACGGTGTGTTCCACACCGAGTGGTTTGAATAAACCACTAACTTTATAGAAATCCATATTTTAACCATATAAACGTCAGGTGCGCAGCATCTGACGTTTTTTTTGCATAAAGTAATTCTATGTAATTTCTAACTTTAATTAATGCTCCTTTCAATCTTAAAAGATTGAGAAATATTTTATTTTTGTTACTTTGATTGCTCTGCCAATTTCACCCTTTATCATATTTGATGATATATGAGTAACCGAGGTGTATATCGATAAAATGAAATAAATTATAGGCTGAAAGTGGAAAGATACAGCCTTGTATCCCTAATCTTTTTAAAATTTAAAAAATTCTATATTTTAGAGATAATTTACATCGTGAAATTATTTTTCATGGATATAGCTTGGTTTTTTTAACTCGTACCCTAAAGTGAAAAATCTCTCTGATTAACTTAGCATAGTAGTTAAATTGTAAGACTAAACTGTTTTTAAGTGCTTGTCTGGTTGGTGAAATTATCACCAATACTCTAAGTTGGTGCTAATAAACTGTTCACATATTAAAGTCTATGTGTGTATTAGATGACTTAAAAGAGTTTACGACTGGCAGGTAAACAAATATTAACTTGGTGATAATTTTTATGACCTCGATTTTTTGTGAGGAATTTAAAGAACAAAAGCGTAAGCATATTACCCTATTTGATTATTTTTATATCTAATTTAGAATGTATGACAAGTCAAAATTAGGTCAAAAGCCCCATGTTGAGGCTGAGTTAAGTAGACACTAACAAGACATGAAAGAAGTTATAAATTGATGCTTAAATTTATTTTCGATGTGGATATCCTCGGATATCATATTGTCATAAAGTTCTGAATTGAACTCTTTTAGTAAACCAGTTTTTAAATAAGTTGCATTATGTGTAATCTCTTTATGAGAATTAAATGTGCTTTTTTGAGATATAATGTTCATTAAATTTTGAGTGCCAATACATGTGAATAGATTGACTCTTTTATCGAAAATTTCATAATCGAGCAAGCACGTACTAATAGTAGAGATCGCATAATCACAGTGTGCAATCAAATCGTCCGCGCTGTCTAAATCATGAAAATAAATATCATTACTTTCCCCATAGATAAAAATATTTGCAGGACGGTATTTTAACGCTCCTGCACTAAACCCTTCACTACTAAGTTCTGCTGGGTGTGGACACCAAATGAAGAATTCAAGAGGTTTTGTTTTTGCGTATTTGAAAACCTCTGTGTAGAAACGTCTCTTGTCACTATGCGAATATAAATACCAATTTGTATTGGATGTTATTAAAGTGAATTTTGGTAAGCGTCTTTCATTCAATGCGTGACGTTTAACTGTTCTAGGATACCCAAAACCACAATTTCCAAACCAAAACAATTTTTTATCGGAAATAGAAGGTAATGCACTACCAATCCCTAAAAATTGAGATTGGATACTAATTAATTTTGAATCATCAGATATATTTATTCCGGTTTGAAACATTCCATGTGGGACTTCTATGATAGGAATCCTTACCTTTAAGCATGTAGATATAATTTCATTAAAGACTTTTGGTAGCGATGGTATAACATACCCTACAAACACTATTAGTTTATGCATGCTTGGGAGTAGTCCGGCTATTGATACCTTGTCAAAGATGAATTTTACTCTACTGTTTGGGTTATCTTCGATATAATCCTTTGCAATTAATTGATAATTTTCTGCATATATATAACTTTGGAATTTACTCTCTTTGGTTAGTATTAGAGCAAGTTCAAAATGAGATTTGTTGATAGGTAAATATAGTAAGCGTTCTTGAGATTTATCATCACTTTCTGTAGTATAGATTCCATTTATAACTTGCTCATTCATATGCTGTATCCCGTTAAAGCAGAGTCATATGCTGCTAATGAAGTTTTAAGTATTTCATTTGGGTTGGATAATAAATGTAAAAGGGTATTCAACCATTCCTCTTCAGTACTACATAACCACCCATTTTCAAATGTCTTTATACAATCAGAATATTCATTCACAGATGAAGCCATTACTGCTACACCTTGAGAGGCTGATTCAATAAATTTAATATTTGATTTCGCATCATTGAATTTATTTTTTTCTAAAGGAACTAATACAATATCATGTTCTCTGATAATGTTAAGCATTTCTTGAAATTCTTGAAGGGGAATAATATTGCATTCTAATCCAAAGTGAGAAAATATGTGTTTTTGATTGGATACTGCACCTAATAGAGTTAAAGTGAATGAATCTGGATGATTTTGAGAAATTTTTAAAAGAGGGCCGCTAATTAAACTGTAATCCTTAAAATGTGTCTTCGAACCAGAAAGATATAAAACTTTTATTTTACCTTCGATTTTTTTAGCTAAAACTTCTCCTCTTGAAATGAAATATTCTTTTGGAAGCTTGTTCTTACAAGTACTGACGTCGTCCACTATATTTGAAAGTGAATCGGCAATAACATGTGTAGAGCAAGTCACTGCATCGGCACTTAACAAAATTGAAGAGTCTTTGATCAGTTCATTATGCATATCCTCAAAATTCGAAACACCCGATCTTACAGCGCCAATGAGGTGTGTGAACTCAGGTAATAATAAATCATCGTAATCAATGATCACTCTTACATTAAGGATTTTACAAATATTTATAATATAATTTATTTTTTCATTTCCGTATTTAGGACGAACAAAAGTAATTTCTTTTGCTTTAAAAATCGCGAGAGTGATTTCTATTATTGAATCTTCTTGATCTAAGAAAATTGAATTTTTATTATTTTTTTCTTTAAAGCTGATTCTGTATTTAAATATCGCGTTATTTCTTGGTGCTTCTAAATAGAATACCGATTTTCCATTTTCTAAGCGAGCCGTTTTGGATATGTTTTTGAAGTCTGGCTCAAATAACTCGCGCCTTTCTTTATAGCCATATGTAAAATAATGATCGCTTGCTGATATGTTGGCAAGTCTGATATCATCATAGAAATTCAAGTATTTTTCTTCATTAATCAAGATTGAGCTAATATATTTTTTAGATAATTCAGGCCTAAGAGTTGCGAGCGTGGTTAATAAGCTCTCGGGCTGGTCTTGAGTTTGGCTGTTTGTGTTTTCTTTATCTTCATTAACGTGATCTTTTGGAAAATATTTTCCTATTATGAGTTTGATTTTTTTATTCATGTTATATCCTTAATTACCTATCATTTTTTGATGTAACTTATTATTTTAAATTTCTAATAATCCTTAACGGTATTCTAATAATGTAATAAGTATGCCTATAGGTAGTTCAGATTTCAACATAACTTTCTAATACCTTTGACTAATTGATATTATAGAATACTCTTTAAATGACAGCGTTCATGTTGATACAGAGTTAAAAATGACCTCAGTCAACATCTTAATTGGTTTGTGATTTAAGTGGAATAATAATGACGAAAATTATTATATTCAAACCACTAACAACTCCCCCTCACGCCCCGCATTCTCCCCTGCAAGTCTCACCACCAGCATCCCCGCCGTTGCAAACTTCATCAGGTTTCTTGCATACAGCACCCCACCAAACTCTGCCACTAGCGGCGTAACCTGGTCGGTAATCGGGTCCACAATCTCAGCCACTACTTCACCCGGCTTGATCCACTCGCCTAATTCACGGCGATTCAACAACAGCCCAGAATGCGGCGCATGAATATACTCACAACCCGCCAGCGGCGTTGCAGGGTTGATCAGAGCAGGGGACTCACTCACGTCACCCGCAATGTAGCCACCTTCTATCAGCGCGTTAATAATCGCATCCGCATCCTTCTCCGCCTGTTCAGGCGACACATCCGCCACACCACGTAACTCCAGCGTCACTGGCAACAAACCACGTGGCATTGGATACTCACCACCAAACCGCTCGGCCAGCGTCAGCCATGGTTCGCAGCAGGCTTCATCAAACGGCTCGCCACCAGAGATTTGGGCCAGAAGCTGTACTTCACTACCTAACCAACGCGCTAAGGGTTCTATGTCCTGCCAGGCGTGCGGTGTGGTGTAGAGATGTGGCAATGCATCCCAGTCACAGTGCAAGTCAATCATCAAATCGGCCTGGCTGGCCATTCGCATCAACGTGAAGCGCTGCGCATCCAGTTCGGTTTTAGCAATGCGATCGCGATAATGGCGATCAATGGCATCACGGATCAGCCGCTTGTTTTCATACTCGCTTTGCGTCAACGAACCGGCCAACTCTTCAGCCAGGGTATCGCCTAACGCCGGGAAACGGCGATTGAAATCCTGACCTGAAAGCGTATGGAATCGGCCCAAATGGCTGCCGTGCCAGTGTTGCCCCATAGCCAGCGGATTTGCCACCGGCACCAGCGTAATTTTGGATTTGAGCTGCCCGGCCGATTCCAGTGCCAGCAGCTTGTGTTTCAGATACCACGCCACCGCCATACCCGGCAGTTCATCACCGTGCAGTGCCGCCTGAATGTAGACGCGCTGCTGGGAATCGGTACCGAAATGAAAGCTGACGATTTCGCGCTGTGTACCGAGGGAAGCACTTAACAAGGGATGATGTTGTTGTTGCATGGCGCGGTCGATGTCCTGTATCTACGGCACGCTGAACGTCGTGCCTGATTAATTTTATTGACTGGAATTATAGTGCTGCTGTGAAAATGAGCGGGTATGAAGCCGCTAAATTTGCGCTTGCTCATGTTAGCAGCGCGAACAGGGCGGCCTGAAGACCGCCCCTGCATTGATTAATGCTGGATCGAGATATCGGTGGCGAAGTACTTCTTCTGGATCTTGTCAAAAGTGCCGTTTTTCTTGATTTCAGCAAAGGCGTTATCAAGGGCTGTTTTCAGCTCTTCATCACCTTTACGCAGTCCAATCGCTGTACCTGGACCGATAATCGGGTCTTCCACAATCGGGCCAGCCAGCTCGAAATCTTTGCCTTGCGGATGTTTCAGGAAGCCGTTAGCTGCCTGTGCTGCATCGGTAAATACCACATCCAGACGACCAGAGATCAAATCACTTTCAACCTGTGCCTGATCGCCATAAGGCACCACGTTCACGCCGTGTGGCTGCCATTTTGCCAGTGCATAGCGCTCCTGCACGGTTCCCTGCTCAACACCAACCGTTTTGCCTTTCAGCGATTCAGCCGTTGGCAGCAGGCCAGAGCCTTTGCGTGCAATTAATTGGGTGTGCGTATCATAGAGCGGCACGGTGAAGTCGATCTGTTTCAGACGCTCTTCAGTAATACCCATATCCGACAGGATGGCATCAAACTTGCGGGCTTTCAGCGCTGGAATCATGCCGTCGAACTGGCTCTCAACCCACACGCATTTGGTTTGCATCTGCTCGCACAACGCATTGCCAAGGTCGATATCAAAGCCAACCAGCTTGCCTTGTGGCGTTTTGGATTCGAAAGGTGGGTAGGTTGGATCAACCGCGAAGCGTACTTGTTCAATCTTTGCCTGAGCGCCAAATGCGCAACCTGCCAGCACAGCCAGCGCCAGCGTCTGACGCAGGCGGGCAGTAAAACGAGAACTTGCCATAATTTCGGTCTTCTTTTTTCGTGATGTGGAATAACGCAGAGTACCGATCACGGTCCGCCATGGCAATTAGCAGATTATTTTCATCACGTTACCATTATGCAGTGCACGATAATCTGCCACATTCAGCACCACGGATTTCTCCAGCAGCCCAGCGTTAAAGGCAATTTCGTCGTAGCGTTCAAACAGCAGCGGGTCGACGACCAGTTGTAGATCAGGATGGAAGCTGAAAGGTGGAATAGCACCAAACACGCAGCCGGTTAACGCATCCACTTCAGCCGGAGAGGCTAACGAAGCACGACGACCGCCAACCGCTTCGGCCACTTTGCTCAAATCCGCCTGTTGATCAGCCGGCAGAACCGCCAGCACATGCTGTTTGATACCGTTACCTTTGACATGGCACACCAATGCTTTGGCGCCTTGTCCCACTTCAGTTCCGCGAATATCAGCAACAGCCTCACATTTGCCAGTCGCGGGATGTTCCATCACGCGATAACGGGCGTTGTGCTGGTCGAGCAGGACGATCAGTTTTTCATGAGTGGTCATCAGGGGCTCCCTGTTGAGTAAGATTGCTGAGTAATTCCTGCATCATATGTTTTTGGCGTGGCAGCAAGCCCAGTTTCAATCCAAGAGGTTTAAATACGCGATTCAACGTAGTCAGCGTGATGCTTTCTTTGTCCTGCTCAACGTCAGATAACGTGCGACGACTGATGCCCGCTAAGCTGGCATAGCGTTCCTGTGAAAATCCCAGCACCTTTTTACGAAGCTGCATTAAGAGTTGGCCATGAGTTAACTTCTCCTCAATAAATTGCTGAAGAAGGCCTAGCAGCATCGCTTCTCGCTCAAAAGGCGTCATCGATTTCTTCATATTTGCCACCCCGCGATACGTTCTTCGAGATAGTTAAAGCCAATGCCAGGCATTTCCAGAATTGACTGTGGTACACCCCGAGCGGCAAGGCGGGATTTTAACCCAGTGAGCTTGCAGGTTAACTCACGCAACGAATTGAGTAATGAGGCTTCAGGGATAAACTCGTTGAGCTGTTGAGCAATCAGCTGCCAATTGTAAAGGCCACCTTCTTCGTAAGGTGAACCCCATTGAGTCGTTCGCACCACGCCCTCTGGATCCGCTTTCATTGGTGCGAAGTCATATACCGGTGCAAGCCACATGCCTGATGGTTTCTTTAGAATGGCACTATTACGCCCATGATTATCTGAATTACCAAATGCAACATTGAGCATGTCACGCTTGACCCATTCACTGACCAATTTTTCGCGATCTGCACCTGTTAAGGCTAATCGCTCAACCAGGCAGCGAATGACCTCAAAATGATTGAGATAACTGCCCGGTGGTTTTTGCATTAGCGAATAGATGGACTCAAGCCCGTACATGACTTTTCTGTTTTCAACAAACGCAATATCAAAGCGTGGTAGCCAAAGAGAGGGGTAACGTTCACCTTCACATAGCAACATCTCCTGCGTATCAATCGTCTCGACACCCATAGCCTGTAACTCATGGTAGAAATGATATTCTGCGCGCAGGATGTCGCAGTCGATTAGGCTTCTTGAACCACGCGGATACTTAACCAGATAAGGGGTATCCCGGTTCAGTTGATCATCCTGCCAGGTATCAATCCACACTTCGCTGTTAGTATTCCGTCGTAGCAGCAGTTTTGGCGCTTCCCCTCCCGCACCTGTTGCACCGCCGCTGGCGGCCCCCATTTGTTGTGCATATTCAAGAAAATCAGTATCTCTCTCAATCGCCCATTCGGCAGGAAAACGACGAGTCTTGAGTTGGCTATTTTCAGGGAGTTGGGGTAGGGAATCTTTGATGCGTAAATTTCCAACAGGCGCAATTGTGCCGGCTTTCAATAGTGCATAATCTTGCTCAGCTGAAGATTTACCCTGTAAACCAAGATGCTGAATCCAATAACGTCGGCTTGCTCCCGCTGGGACAATATCGTCGAGGAAACCAAACCAAGGCTGCGCAAAATGGCTGCCTATCAGCATTACGGGATAATTCAAACTACAGCTAGCGATATCGTTTCGATCGAGCTGTTCAGCTGCATAATTGAAGTCATAAGCAAGAAGTGCTGCGCTTTCACGACCTTTAGAAGGCTCTTTAACATCAAGCTCGGCAACGTCGTGCCAGTTTCCATCAAGGTAGATCTGTAGGGTAAGCATGCTAACCACCATGAGCAGTATGTTGCTCGATTTTAACTAGCTTTGCTTTTTTTGAGAAGTTTGCTGCTCAAAATATTTATGAAACGAAAATTTTGAGCAGCATAATGCACAATCTGTTACTTATGACGCGCCCGCAGATTATTAATAATCGTGCTTAAATCCAGCTCTTGATCCTGCAGCAGCACCATCAGGTGATACAGCAAGTCAGACGCTTCATTGGTCAGCTCATGGCGGTCATTCACCGTAGCAGCCAGCGCGGTTTCCACGCCTTCTTCACCGACTTTCTGCGCGATACGCTTTGTGCCGCTGGCATAGAGTTTCGCGGTATAAGAACTCTCAGGATCGGCGCTCTTACGCGAAGCCAGCAGCTGCTCCAGCTGATACAGGAACGCCCAATCTGGCGCAGCCGGTGAGAAGCAGCTTGAGGTGCCAAGGTGGCAGGTTGGCCCAATCGGGTTTGCCAGCACTAGCAGGGTGTCGTTATCACAATCCGGGGTGATGCTAGCGACCTGCAGAAAGTGACCGGAGGTTTCCCCCTTGGTCCACAAGCGGTTTTTGGTGCGAGAGAAGAAGGTGACGTTGCCTTCCGCCAGCGTCTTTTGCAGCGCTTCCTCATTCATATAACCGTGCATCAGCACTTCGCCAGAAACGTTATGCTGGACGATGACGGGCATCATGCCCGCGGTTTTGGCCCAATCCAGTTTGGCCAGTTGTTCTGCAGTTAACACGCGCGAATCTCCACACCGTTGTCGATCAGGAAGTTTTTCAACTCGCCGATATTGATAATTTGTTTGTGAAACACTGAAGCAGCCAGTGCACCATCGACGTTTGCCTGTTCAAAGGCTTCGAGGAAGTGTGGCATGGTGCCCGCGCCGCCAGAAGCGATCAGGGGCACCTTACACACGTCACGCACATTCTTCAGTTGCACCAGGTCGTAGCCGTTACGCACGCCATCCTGGTTCATCATATTCAGTACGATTTCACCCGCGCCCAGCTTTTGCACTTCCTGCACCCAATCGAGGGTTTCCCAGGTCGTAACCCGCGTACGGGATTCATCGCCGGTATATTGATTGACGTGATACTTGCCGGTGGCTTCATCGAACCAGGTATCAATACCCACCACGATGCACTGTACACCAAAGCGATCTGCCAGACGCGTGATCAGCGTCGGGTCAGCCAGCGCCGGGGAGTTGATGGAGATCTTATCCGCACCGAACTGCAGAATGCGCGCGGCATCCTCCTCACTCTTGATACCGCCCGCCACGCAGAATGGAATATCAATCACTTCTGCGACACGTGACACCCAGCTTTTATCCACCACACGGCCATCGGAAGAGGCGGTGATATCATAGAACACCAGCTCGTCAGCGCCTTCCTGCGCATAGCGCTGCGCCAGTGGCACGATATCGCCAATAATTTCGTGGTTGCGGAACTGCACGCCTTTCACCACTTGTCCGTCACGGACATCGAGACAAGGAATTATCCGTTTTGCCAGCATGCAATCGCCTCCGCTACGGTGAATTTATCTTCCAGTAAAGCACGACCGACAATCACGCCCTGTGCGCCACTGCCACGTAAGGCCGCGATGTCATCCAGCGAGCCGATGCCGCCGGAACTCTGGAACGCAATATCCGGGAAGGCATCAGACACTTCTTTATACAGCGCCACGTTGGAACCACTTAACGTGCCATCGCGGGAGATATCGGTGCACAGCACGTGCTTTAGGCCAACTGGTTGATACCAGCCAATCACTTCTTCCAGCGTTACGCCAGCCGCTTCCTGCCAGCCACTGATTGCCACTTCTTTGCGATTGTTGGCGTCAATGCGCACATCCAGCGCCAGTACAATGGCATCCGCGCCGAACTCGTTGAACCAGCTTTTCACTTCCTCTGGCTGTTTCACTGCCGTGGAGCCCACCACCACGCGAGTCGCGCCGGCCGCCAGCAAGGCTGCAACGTCTTCACGATTGCGGATGCCGCCACCGACCTGCACCGGTACATTCACGCCGCGCAGCAAGGTAGTGAGCAGAGGGATTTGGCGTTTAGCCGGATCTTTGGCGCCAGTGAGATCCACCAGGTGCAGCACTTCCGCGCCCTGACGTTCGTAATCCTGCAGGCGTGGCAGCGGATCGCTACCGTAGTCGCGCTGCTGACCGTAGTCGCCCTGATGCAGACGCACCACTTTGCCGTCGATTAAATCTAATGCGGGGATAATCATCACATCTCCAGGAAGTTTTTCAGCAACTGCGCGCCTGCTTTGCCAGAACGCTCCGGGTGAAACTGCACGCCGAAGAAATTATCTTTCTGCAACGCAGCGGTGAACGGATGGCCGTAATCGCACTGAGCGATGGTGGCGGCATTCACTGGCATGGCGTAGCTGTGCACAAAATAGAAGTAGCTGCCGTCCGGGATATTACGGAACAGGTGATTACCCGCCTGCGAGGTGATCTGGTTCCAGCCCATATGTGGCAAGGGCAAACCCTGGGTATCCATCAGCGAAACCGGTTCATCCACCAGACCCAGCGTGGTCACGCCGCCATTCTCATCGCTGCCGCGTCCCAGCAACTGCATACCGAGGCAAATGCCTAGCACCGGTTGGGTACAGGCTTTGATCAGATCGATCAGGTCACGCTCCTGCAACTGGTTCATGGCCGCTTGCGCGGTGCCCACGCCTGGCAACAACAGCTTCTCGGCGCGCAGCACCACATCCGGATCGCGGCTCACTTCTGGCGTGTAGCCGAGGCGCTCAATCGCCCACTTCACGGAGGAAAGGTTGGCGCACCCGGTATCGAGAATCACCACGTTCATCAAAGCACTCCTTTCGAACTCGGCAGGGTGTTGCCATCTACGCGAATTGCCTGGCGCAGGGTGCGGCCAAAGGCTTTAAACAGGCTTTCCACACGATGATGGTCGTTCTTGCCTTTGGTTTTCAGGTGCAGAGTGCTCATCATGGCGTAGGAGAGGGAGCTGAAGAAGTGCTCAACCATCTCGGTACTGAGATCGCCGACACGCTGATAGCTGAACTCGGCTTTAAACTCGATATGCGGACGACCAGAGATATCCAGTGCGCAGCGTGCCAGGCACTCGTCCATCGGCAGCACGAAGCCGAAACGGCCGATGCCTCGCTTGTCGCCCAGCGCTTTCAGCAGCGCTTCACCCAGCGCCAGACCGGTATCTTCCACGGTGTGGTGATCGTCGATGTAGAGATCGCCTTTCACGTCGATGTTCATGCGGAAGCCGCCGTGTACGGCAATCTGGTCCAGCATGTGGTCAAAGAAGCCGACACCGGTATTGATCTTGCTGCCGCCTTCGCGGTCCAGCCACACTTCGACTTTGATCTGCGTTTCTTTGGTGTTGCGTTGTACCAGCGCATGGCGGTCACGTTTGGTCAGACGTGCCTGGATCGCGTCCCAGTCAATACCTTCTGCACCGTAACGCAGGCCCTGAATGCCCATGTTCTCCGCCAGCTGGATATCGGTCAGGCGATCGCCAATCACGTAGCTGTTTGCGGTGTCCAGTGCGCCTTGTGCCAGCCAGGCTTCCACCATTTTGGTTTTCGGCTTGCGGCAATCGCAGTTATCTTCCGGCTTATGCGGGCAGATCAAGATGTCGCTGAAGTTCACGCCCTGCGAAGTCAGAATCTGCATCATCAGATTGTGTGGGCCATCAAAATCAGCCTGTGGGAAGCTGTCGGTGCCCAGGCCATCCTGATTGGTGATCATCACCAGCTGATAGCCGGCATTTTGCAGGGCCAGCAGCGCAGGGATGGCGTTCTTTTCAAACGCCAGCTTCTCCATGCGATCAACCTGAAAATCCGTTGGCGGCTCAGAGATGATGGTACCGTCGCGGTCGATAAAAAGGGTCTTCTGACTCATGCTTGCTCCACTGATAAGGCTTGCAGCGCGGCGATCAGGCGCTCGCACTCTTTACGGGTGCCGATGGAGATGCGCAGGCATCCCGCAAGGCCGGGGTTTTTGTTTTGGTCGCGCAGAATAATGCCTTGATCCCACAGCGTTTTAAACACTTTTGGCGAATCAGTGAAGCGCGCCAGAATGTAGTTGGTTTCGCTCGGGAACACCTGCTGCACCACGTTCAGCTGTGGCAGTTGTTCAAACAGCCATGCACGATTGGCGTTGAGTTCGGCGACATGCTTACGCATCAGCGCAATGCCTTCTTCGCTCAGCGCCTGTCCCGCGACATCAGCAACCGGGGTCGCCAGCGGGTAAGGCGCGATCACTTTCATCAACAGGTCGATCACGGGCTTGTTGGCCAGCGTAAAGCCACAGCGCAGGCCAGCCAGCGCAAAGGCTTTTGATAGCGTGCGCAGGATCACCAGATGTGGATATTCTTTCAACCAACCGGCGAGAGTCGCCTCCGGGCAAAACTCGATATAGGCTTCATCGGCGACCAGCAGTGCTTTACCGGCGGTCATCTCCAGCAGTTTACGGATATCGTCTTGATTGATCAGGTTGCCGGTCGGATTGTTCGGGCTGCACATGTAGACCACTTTCACGCCGTCTAACTGTTCGGCAATGGCGGGCAGATTGAGCTGCCAGTCATCCAATGCTGCCACGGTGCGATACTCGATGCCGATGGTTTCCGCGCTCACGCTGTACATGCCGTATGTCGGCGGGCAGAACAGAATCGCATCTTTGCCCGGCTCACAGAAGGCGCGCATTAACAGCTCAATGCCTTCATCAGCACCACGACTGACAATCACTTGCTCCGGCGATAAACCAGCAAAAGCCGCATAGCGCTCAATCACTAATTTCGGCTGGCATTCCGGGTAGCGGTTCAGCGTTTGCTGAGACAGCTCAAACGGCACCGGCAGTGGGAACTCGTTGGCGTTCAGCCACACATCACCGTTACCCCCCAAACGACGCGCAGATTGATACGGCGTCAACGCGCGCACATTGGCGCGGGCTAAATCTTCAATGCTCATGCTTGCTCCTTCAGCGCGGCAACACGCAGGGTAACGGCGTTTTTATGGGCTTCCAGCTGTTCAGCGGCGGCTAAGGTTTCAATGGTGGCAGCCAGATTGAGGAAGCCTTGCGGCGTCAACTCTTGCACCGTCATACGCTTCTGGAAATCGGCTAATCCCAGACTTGAACAGGTGGCGGTATAACCATAAGTCGGTAATACGTGATTGGTGCCTGAGGCGTAATCACCCGCTGATTCCGGAGACCAGTCACCGAGGAACACCGAACCGGCGCTGGTGATCGCATCCACCAGATCACGTGGCTGGCGCGTCTGAATAATCAGGTGCTCAGGACCGTACAGGTTGGAGATCTCCACACACTGCGCCAGATCGCGCAGCACTATCAGACGGCTACTCTCCAGCGCCTGACGTGCGGTGGCCGCGCGTGGCAACTGCGCGAGCTGTTCTTCCACCGCCTGGGCCACGCCTTCTGCCATTTTCAGCGAAGGGGTCAGTAAGATAACCTGTGAATCCGGGCCGTGTTCCGCTTGTGATAGCAGATCAGAAGCGACAAAAGCGGGCGTGGCACCTTCATCGGCAATCACCAGCACTTCAGAAGGACCTGCTGGCATATCAATGGCAGCGCCATCTAAACGCTGGCTCACCTGGCGTTTCGCTTCGGTGACGTAGGCGTTGCCAGGGCCAAAGATCTTTTCCACTTTTGGTACGGTTTCGGTGCCGAAGGCCAGCGCAGCAATCGCTTGCGCACCGCCTACCTGAAACACCTCTTTTACGCCGCACAGTTGCGCCGCATAAAGAATTTCATCGGCAATCGGCGGGGGCGAACAGAGCACCACACGACCACAACCGGCGATACGTGCTGGGGTTGCCAGCATTAATACCGTGGAGAACAGCGGGGCAGATCCGCCTGGAATATACAGCCCCACAGATTGCACAGGACGGGTAATCTGCTGGCAGCGCACGCCCGGCTGGGTCTCAATATCCACCGCGGGCAGAATCTGCGCGTTATGGAACGTTTCGATATTACCGACAGCGACTGCCATCGCCTGCTTCAGCGTATCGCTCAAACGATCGCTGGCGGCTTGCATCTCTGCTGGCGTGACGCGCAGGTTTTCCACCTGCGCTTTGTCGAAACGCGCGCTGAACTCGCGCAGCGCATCATCGCCTTGTTCTTTTACTTGCGTCAGCACATCGCGCACGATTTCGCTGATGCTCGCCGAAGCAGAAATTGCCGGGCGCATCAGCAGCGCTTGCTGCTGTTGTTCATCACACTGTTGCCAGTCAATCGGGGTCATGATTGTGCTCATGCTGTTACTCCAACATTTTTTCGATTGGCAGTACGAGGATCGAGCTGGCACCCAGCGCTTTCAGTTTTTCCATGGTTTCCCAGAACAGGGTTTCACTGCTCACCATGTGCATCGCCACGCGGCTCACTTCGCCTGCCAGTGGCAATACGGTTGGGCGCTCGGCACCTGGCAGCAGGGCGATCACTTCTTCCAGGCGCTCGCTTGGCGCGTGCAGCATGATGTACTTGGATTCGCGCGCTTTGATCACGCCCTGAATACGCGTCATCATTTTGTCGATCAGTTCTTGCTTGGCTGCTGGCAGCTCGCCATCGCGTTGAATCAGTACCGCTTTAGAACGGTAGATGACTTCCACTTCACGCAGGCCGTTGGCTTCAAGGGTGGCACCGGTCGATACCAGGTCGCAAATGGCATCGGCCAAACCCGCACGTGGCGCGACTTCCACCGAACCGTTCAGCAGGCAAGACTTAAAGGAGACGCCTTGCTTATCGAGATATTTCTTCAGCAGGTGCGGATAAGAGGTGGCAATACGTGAGTTCTGCAGGCACTGCGGGCCGGTATATTCCGCATCCACTGGCATCGCCAGCGACAGGCGGCAACCGCCGAAATCGAGACGACGCAGGGTGAAGTAGCGCGGGTCTTCGCCTTGTGCGCGGCGGTCCAGCAGCTCTTCTTCCAGTACGTTTTCACCGACGATGCCGAGATCCACCACGCCATCCATCACCAGGCCAGGGATATCGTCATCACGTACACGCAGGATATCGATAGGCATGTTCTCCGCAAACGCAATCAGACGCTGCTGCTGAAGGTTGATTTTGATACCGCAGCGGGCCAGCAGTTCGCGTGATTCATCACTTAAACGGCCAGATTTCTGCATAGCTATGCGAATACGGGTGTTATCTAACATGGTTCCTGTCCTCTTATTCAATCCTGTCTGAACTCAGTGGGGTTGCGTTCGCCCATAAAAAAACCCCCGGAAGATGATCTCCCGGGGGCTCTCTTTGCGTTCGCACCACTGGAAGACCCTAATCGTCTCCCAGCACACATCGCCTGAAAGACTAGTCAGGATGATGGTGATGATGGTGGTTGAACTGAACGCGTGTCATAGTAAATTCCGTTGCTGAATGAGTATTCATTTGCGTGCTGATTAACCTAACGAAGATAGCGGCGCTTGGCAACCCTTTTTTAACGTCAGTTCTCGGAACCTTCCGCAACAGTTTGCGCTGGTTTGCCATAATCGCTGGGACTAAGATGAAGTGTCTTAGCGCTGGAAAGCAGGAGTCGGTATGAAAAAAGTCGCGATTGTAGGTCTGGGATGGCTGGGTATGCCGCTGGCGATGGCGCTGACGGCGCGCGGCTGGCAGGTGACCGGCAGCAAAACCTCCCCCGATGGTGTGGATGCTGCGCGCCGCTGCGGTATTGAGGCATTTCAACTGGTGCTAACACCCGAGATTGAATGTGAAGCAGATGAGTTGGCCACGCTGATGGCGGTGGACGCGCTGGTGGTGACGTTACCCGCCAGCCGCACGGTTCAGGGCGGTGAAGATTATATGCAAGCCGTGCAGAACGTGGTTGACACGGCATTGGCGCATAAAGTGCCGCGCATCATTTTTACCAGCTCGTCGTCGGTGTACGGCACCGGTTCGGGCGTAATGAAAGAGAGCAGTGCACTGCAGCCAGAAAGCGTGGCGGGTAAAACGCTGGTGGAACTGGAAAACTGGCTGCACGATCTGCCGGGCACCAGCGTGGATATTGTGCGTTTGGCAGGGCTGGTCGGTCCCAATCGTCATCCGGGTCGATTCCTGGCCGGTAAAACCGGACTGGAGAATGGCGGTCACGCGGTGAATCTGGTGCATCTCGATGATGTGGTGGATGCGATTGTGCTGCTGCTGCAAACGCCTAAAGGGGGGCGGGTGTATAACCTATGTGCCTCGAAACACCCGGCACGTGATGATTTTTATCCGTTTGTTTCGAAGCAGCTGGGGCTGGTGGCACCAACGTTCGTTGCTGAGCCGGAGCGGTCGGCGGGGAAGGTGGTGGATGGGGCGAAGATATGCAACGAGTTGGGATTTGAGTATAGCTACGATGACCCGATGAAGATGCCATTGGAGTAGAGCAATCATGAGCGTCGTAAAGATACGGCGCTGTATAAAATTGATGTTTGTAAACTTTTTGTCTCAGAAATGAATGTCATTTTATAAATAAATTTTTTATTTAAGGGGTTATCACTATGATTTGAATGATGATAAAAATATTTCTCTTTGAGTTTGCTAAAGAATTTTTTTGGGATTAATGCTCATTAATTTCAAAAAAGTTATATTAAGGTTCTTAGTTGAGTGATTTTTTATCTTCATCTTATGTTGGTGATGATTAATATAAGTTGATGTCGTATCCATAAACTTAATACCAAGTTCTTTTATCTGAATATTTTAATTATTATGACTACTTAACCCATCCTGTAGGATGGGTCTAAGAAAAAGTAAGTTCTTATTTATTATAATCACTAAGTTTGTTTGAAAGTTTAATAATTACCACTCCATCAACTAATGCAACTGCATCTCTATTAGGCCATGCGGGAAGCGACTCGCCCATCAATCTTGATTTTTCTACTTGAGTAGTATCAGGTGATTTTAAATCTGCAATATTGGCTGCCGATAAATATTTATACATTCGCTGGTTGTTCCCCCCATCCCATTCGAAGAAAGATGCGCCAAATACATCAGCGGTCGGTATTCTCCATGAATTAAATGGCGTGAAACTGCCATAGAAAAATACCGGGGTTTTTGACAGGTCAATGGAGGGGTATTTTAGATAAATGGTATTAATTAATTGACTTGAAAGTTGATTATCTGCTTGCCTTGCCATGTAATCACTGTAGAAAAGCTTGTTAGATGCAGAGGCCCCAACAGCAAGGAGAATAACTGAAACATATAATGCCGAAATATTATAATTATAGAATACGACGGCAATGATGAAAATCCCAGCAAAAACAACAGGTATTTGGGTCATTGCTCTTGGAGGCAACCCTGTACCAATAGCAAGATTTAAAAGAAAGGCTGATAAAAGCACAGCTATTGATGCAAAAATTATGAGGGTGGTACTTTTTCTTTTTAAAATTGCTCCAACAATGATCGCCATGAGAGGAATAACTACTAATGGGAATGAGTTCATTCCGAATGCTGCATTAAAAGTAAAGTATGATCTAATGAAAGAGAATAAATTATTAATCACTTGATTTAAATCTGACTTACCCCATCCAACTATTGCAGATAGATAGCCTGAAATCATCACATTATAGTGGGAAGCAACTAATTTAGACAATGCAGCATCTAACATAAGCGCTGCTAAAGTTAAGGTGGAAAAAAGAACAACTTTTTTTAGAGCTACGTTAAACGTCATTTCAGATTTGATTGCAGAAACTGCAATCCATACACACAATAATGAAGCGGCGAAAAGGAATATAGACTGGTAAATTGATAGCGACACGATCGTAAGAATTATAAATGTAATACAGCCTTTTAGCGATCCCTTGTTAAGTGATACGAGTGAAGCAACCGAGCAAAACATAGATATTGCGATTGTGTCTGATTGATTACTAAATTCCAATTGATATGCCATCTGTGGAATGGCTGCTAACGCAATTGCAAACGACATTGATTGCAGTCTTGATAGCATCAAATATTTCGCGGAAAGAGCCGATGTAGCTGATAAAATTATGATCGCAAGCATTAAGGTGAAGAATGGAACATATGGCTCAGGTAGTATGTAGTGTCGCAGCAGGGCGTGGCCCCAGCGGCCAGCAGATAATGTCTGGGCGAAGTTATCCATTGGTTCTTCATCAATGGATAAAGTAAAATGAGTGAGTTCAAAACCATAAACAATAATGTATGAAATCATAGCTGTAATGAATGTGTACATTGTTGTTTTATTTTTAATTAAGTATTTTTCCATTTCCTATCAATGTCTCATTTTAAAGTTTTTGCTTTTGATAAATACATTTTGTTCAAGTTAACCTTTTAAAGTACAAAGATTTTTATCATTTTTTTGTTATGATATACCTCGGTCTTTTTTTGCTCTCAATGTAAATTCTGCCTATATACTCGCCTAATACACCAATACCAATTAGCTGAACACCACCCAAGAAAAGCATTGAAACCATAAGGGAAGGATATCCTTTAACAGGATTCCCCCAAAAAATAGTATCAATTAGCATCCAGGCCCCATATATAAATGAAATGGCTGCAACAATAAGCCCAATGTAAGTCCAAACTCGAAGAGGGAAGGTCGAAAACGAGGTAATCCCCTCTAACGCCAGATTCCACAACTTCCAACCATTAAATTTCGTTGTACCTGCGACACGGTCAGCGCGCGCATATTCCACGATATCGGTTTTACCGCCCACCCAACTCAAAATGCCTTTCATAAAGAGGTTGCGCTCTTGCAGCAATTTTATGTTTTCTACTACTTCACGCGACATCAAACGAAAATCGCCCACATTCTCTTCAATTTCCGGTGAGCTAATCTTGTTGTGAAGTTTGTAGAACCACTCGGCCGTTTTGCGTTTCAGGTGGGAGTCCGTACTGCGGTCAACGCGTTTAGCAAGAACGATATCCGCACCTTGTTGCCATTTTTCGAGCATCTCGGGGATGACTTCAATTGGGTCCTGCAAATCGACATCAATCGGGATAACTGCGTCACCGCTAGCCGCTTCAAGCCCGGCGAAAAGCGCCGGTTCTTTACCGAAGTTGCGGGTAAACGAAATATGTCTGACCAATTCATCATCGGCCTCGATTTCATTAAGAATGGCTTCAGTCCGATCAGTGCTGCCGTCATTGATAAACACCAACTCCACCTGATGAGTTTGGAACGATGCAAACTCACGTACTGCTCGGTAGAAGAGAGGAATAGCTTCCTCTTCATTAAGCACTGGGACAATCAAAGAAAATTTCATTAACTCTTCCTAAACACGAAAAACTTCGAATAGGCGAAGCCGCAAACAAGACTGAGTGCAGAGAAGAAAATCAGTGTCACTATAGGGCTAATATGCAGGCGGTCTGCTGTCCATCCGACCGAAAGCGCCATCGCGCCCATGAAAAAGATATAGAGAAAATATCGGGCAGTCGTCGCTTCGGCGTTAAAGGTCCATTTTGCGTTAGCGAAGAAGGAAAACGTCACCGCAACGCAAAAGGCCGCAAGGTTAGACGTAGATTGGTTCGCGCCACTCGCGAAGAGTGCGCCAAATACTGCCCAATGGATGAGGGTGTTAATCACCCCGACAGATGTATATCTGGCAAACAACCGCAGCATTGCATAACCCTAAAAATTAAAGTGCCTGATCCTCGCATTCCCTTAGCGTTATAGCAAGTTTTGGTAAAGGAACGTTGGTGAAACGTAAAGTGGGCAGGTTATGTCAGGGAGAGGTTTTATGTTGGGCATGGGGAATGAAGATTGCTGAAGTTTTTAAAAATATACACCCTTGTTTAAAAAGGGAGCTGTGCTCCCTTTTCATTAAACCCCCAACCGATCCCTTAACGCATACCACACTGCGCCCATTGCCGTCAGTGGCACTTTAAACCGTCTCCCTCCTGGAAACGGCAAATGTGGCAATTTCGCAAACGCATCAAACCTTTCTGCCTGTCCGCGCAGCACCTCGGCAATCAGCCTTCCCGACAAGTGGGTACAGGTCACACCATGTCCGCTATCCCCCTGCATAAAGAACGCATTCTTCTCGATTTGCCCAAACTGCGGCATACGTGACAGCGTCAGCAGGAAGTTACCGCTCCAGCGATGGCTGAATTTCACATCTTTCAGTTGAGGGAAAGTGCGTAACAACTTAGGGCGGATCAATGCTTCAATATCATCCGGCTCGCGGGCGCCATACACCACACCGCCGCCGTACAGCAGGCGGTTATCGGCGGTGAGGCGGAAGTAATCCAGCAGATAATTACAATCTTCGACGCAGTGATTGTTCGGCAATAAACCCAACGCCTGGTCGCGGCTTAATGGCTCGGTGGTGAGGATTTGCGAGCCACACGGCATGCTTTTACGGCTCAGGCGCGGTTCCAGTTGTGAGGGGAGATAAGCATTACCGGCAAAAATCACAAAGGTGGCAGTGACTTCACCTTTAGCGGTCTTTACCCGATGCGGCTCGCCATACTTTACTTCCAGTGCCGCAGATTGTTCATAGATGCGCCCACCGTGACGGCGAATCGCTTCCGCTTCACCCAGTGCCAGGTTTAACGGATGCAGATGCCCGCCGCGCTTATCCAGCAAGCCGCCGACATAGCGATCGGTCGCCACTTCGCGACGAATCGCGCGCTCATCCAGCAGCTCCAGATTATGGTTACCATAGCGCTCCCAGTTGGCTTTTTGGCTGCGCAAGTGGCCCATCTGACGCTGATTCAACGCGGCAAAAATGCCGCCAGGACGGTAATCACAGGCGATAGCATAACGGTCGATGCGATCGCGAATAATCTCCGCGCCCTCAAACATCATATTGCCCAGCATCTTCGCCACGTCTTTGCCGTAGCGTTGTTCAATTACATCCACATCGCGGCTGTAAGAATTCACTACCTGGCCCCCGTTACGACCGCTGGCTCCGAAACCAATCTTTGCCGCTTCGAGTAGCACCACGTCATAACCGGCTTCGGTCAAAAACAGCGCCGAGGAGAGGCCGGTAAATCCGCCGCCAATAATACAGACATCACACTGCACCGATTCCTGCAGTTCGGGCCACGGCTCATGCGCATTCGCGGTTGCGGCGTAATAACTTCCCACATGTTGCATCACATCCTCCTTTAGCGCGTGAACTCAGAAATTCGCTGGCGTGTGCGCACTGACAATGCGACACGGCAACTCAGACGTATTGGTAAAACTGTGCGGCAAGCCGGTATCAATCACATAGCTCTCGCCACAATAAAGGTGATAACTCTGGCCGTTGACCACCAGGGTGATTTCCCCTTCCAGCACTGTGCCGGTCTCTTCACCGGGATGACGCAGTTTCTCTCCGGTGCTGGAACCCGGTTCGTAACATTCGATAAGCATCGCCAGCGCACGTTTTTCAGCGCCGTTCTCCACCAAACGCAACGACACGCCGAGGCTGCCGATCTCAACGCACTCTTCCGGACGTACGATCACGCGCGGCGTGCTGTTTACCTTTGGCTCCGAGAAAAACTCTGACAACGACAAGCCGTACACCTTCAGCAATTTCTGCAAGGTACTCAGCGCTGGGCTGACTTTGTCCTGCTCAATGGTGCTGATAGCACTGTGTGTGAGTCCTGACAACTCAGCGACGCGACGCTGAGACAATCCCATCTCCTGCCGGATTTGCGATAAACGTCGTCCGGGCGCCAGAGTGGCATCATTCATGGCTGTATTTCCTTGTGATAACAGAGAGCCGCGTGGATAAAAGCCGCAAACAGGCGTTGCGAAACCGGGTCGTCATCGGAGTGCCACTCCGGATGCCACTGCACCGCAAGTGCAAACGGATGCTGGCGCAAACTCACCGCTTCAATCAGCCCATCAGGCGCACGCGCTTCAATGCGCATCTGCGGGCCGGGTTCGCGGATGCCTTGTCCATGTAGAGAGTTCACGGCAAAGGATTGAGCGCTGCCAAGCACCTGGCTCAACAAACCTTCCGCTTCAGGCTGAACCTCATGCACCGGCGCGTATTGCTGTTCGAGCGGCAGCGCATCATCTTCACGATGCTCCTGAAACAGATGCGTCATATGCAGCTGGCGATACAGGGAACCCCCGTTGGCCACCACCAACTCCTGCAAGCCACGGCAAATACCGAAAATCGGCATCTTTTTGCCAATCGCATGAGTGATGATGCCGAAGGCGAGGCGGTCACGCGCCGGATCGGCATGCTCCTCTTTACCTTCTTCACCGTAATGCCAGGGTTCGATATTACTCGGGCTGCCGGTAAGCAAAATGCCGTCCAGCAGCGTCATACTGTTTTCTAATAGATGAGGGGCATGCATCAGTTGATGCGGCAAAGGCAAGGGAACACCACCGGCAAGCACGATGGCATCGAGATACTTATTGTGAACCGTTTGCCCGAGATGGCTGCCGATGTGGTTCTGACACATCACTACGCCAATCAAGGGTTTGTCAAAAATAATGCCCATAACGTCTCCGCGTTGCTGTTCAATATTTTCACCGTTTTTGCGCATCCGGCCTGAAAAGTGTGCAATATATTGTCAATCTAGCAACCGGTTGTTCGTTCTTTCAACAGAATTGTTACATTTGCACACTTTTTGCGTTAGCGCTATGTTAGAGGAGTGGCTGTTATTTTGAGCATTGCGCGAACCAATATTTAACGGTAAAGGGCGGGTGGGAACATGACGAACCTCGTAGAAGTAGAAGACTTCACGCGGCACAGTGAAGAGAAACGAACAAGCGCGTTCCAGCTGGAGGTTAAATCCTGGCTGGAACGCCATCCTGAAACGCAGTATGTCGATATTCTTCTTAATGATTTAAATGGGGTCTTTCGCGGTAAGCGCATTCCCATCTCTGCATTGGCAAAACTGGAAAAAGGGTGTTACTTCCCGGCCTCGGTTTTCGCCATGGATATCCTCGGAAATACCGTCGAAGAAGCCGGACTCGGACAGTCACTGGGCGAACCCGACAACCTCTGTATCCCGGTTCTCGGAACTTTAATTCCTTCTGCCGCCGATCCTGAACGCATCGCGCAATTGCTGCTGACAATGTGTAACCAAGATGGCACTCCCTTTGACGTTGAACCCCGCAATGTCCTCAATCGGCTGTGGCAGCAACTGCGCAATCGAGGGCTATTCCCGGTGGTAGCGGTAGAGCTGGAGTTCTATCTGGTCGATAAAAAGCGTGATGCGGAAGGGTACATCCAGCCACCCTGTGCGCCGGGTAGTGACGAACGTAATATCCAGAGTCAGGTTTATTCAGTCGATAATCTCGACCATTTCGCTGATGTTCTGCGGGATATCGACGATATTGCCAAACAGCAGGGCATTCCCGCTGATGGTGCGCTGGCGGAAGCCTCGCCGGGCCAGTTTGAAATCAACCTGCACCATACCCGTGATGTATTGAAAGCCTGCGACCATGCGATTTTGCTCAAACGCCTGGTGCGTCAGGTGGCCGAAAACCACGGTATGACTGCGACCTTTATGGCGAAACCTTATGAAGAGTACGCGGGTAGCGGGATGCATGTGCATATCAGCATGCTGGATGCCGCCGATCATAATGCCTTTTCACTCGACGACGGCAGCGATTCACCGCTGTTGAAACGCGCGCTGGCCGGGATGATCGATTTGATGCCGGCTTCAATGGCACTTCTGGCACCGAACGTTAATGCCTATCGCCGCTTCTTACCGGAAGCCTACGTGCCGTTACAGGCCTCCTGGGGGCACAATAACCGAACTGTTGCTTTACGTATTCCCTGCGGCGATGTGGATAACCATCGCGTGGAGTATCGTGTGGCCGGTGCGGATGCAAATCCTTACCTGGTCGTGTCAACAATTCTTGCCGGTATTTTGCACGGTCTGGATAATCAGCTACCCTTACCGCATGCGGTGCAGGGCAATGGACATGAGGCAGAAGGGCTGCCATTGCCGGTGCGACAGAGCGATGCGCTGTACGAATTCGAGAATAGCTATCCTCTGCAAAAACTGCTCGGCGAGCATTTCAGCGGCGTGTGGCATAGCTGCAAACAGAACGAGTTAATGCAGTTTGAACGGCTTATCACCGCCACGGAGATTGACTGGATGCTGAAGAACGCCTGACTCGCAGAAGAATTTCGCTAACGTCTTGTGCCGATGGCATAAGTTGGGGCAGAATACGCTCCCTGGAAAATACGAAACATAACCGACGCTTATCACGTCGGTTATTTTTTTGCAGATTGCAGTACACACACACATTACCGAGGCCGGACACGCATCCGGATAGATAGATACTGACAACACGCTTGGGCGTGAGATTTGAGGAAAACAAAGATGGGGCTGTTTACAATTGCACCAGCGCAAGCTGGTTCTCGCTTTCGTGATGATTACGGCGCGGCGACAATCGCAAACACTAATATCACTTCTCACTGCAGCACTTTGCGCAGTATCCCGCAGATCACCTCTGTTGGGGGCCTGAACAATGTCGCTTAACACCGCCGCACCACAGCGTGCACACCTGAAAAAATCCCTGACCTTGATCCCGGTTGTCATGATGGGCCTGGCGTATATGCAGCCAATGACCCTGTTTGATACTTTCGGTATCGTCTCTGGATTGACCGACGGCCACGTCGCCACCGCTTATGCTTTCGCGCTGATCGCGATACTGTTTACTGCCGTGAGCTACGGCAAGCTGGTACGCCGCTTCCCATCTGCGGGCTCCGCTTACACCTATGCTCAGAAGGCTATCAGTCCGCACGTCGGCTTTATGGTGGGCTGGTCATCACTGCTGGACTATTTGTTCATGCCGATGATCAACATCCTGCTGGCGAAAAGCTACTTTGAGACGCTGGTGCCGGGCATTCCGTCGTGGATTTTCGTGGTGTTGCTGGTGGCCTTTATGACCATCTCTAACCTCCGTGGTATCAAAACCGTTGCCAACTTCAACAGCGTGATCGTCGTGCTGCAGGTTGTGGTGATGGTGGTGATTACTGGTATGGTGGTTTACGGTGTGGCGCACGGTGTTGGCGCAGGAACATTGACCAGCAGCAAGCCTTTCTGGTCTGAGAATGCCCATGTGGTGCCGATGATTACCGGTGCAACCATACTTTGCTTCTCGTTCCTCGGCTTTGATGGCATCAGTTCGCTGTCAGAAGAGACTAAAGATGCAGAACGTACTATCCCGCGCGCGATTTTCCTGACCGCGCTGATTGGTGGTGTGATCTTTATCGGTGTGTCTTACTTCCTGCAGTTGTACTTCCCGGACATCTCGCGTTTCCAGAATCCGGACTCTTCACAGCCTGAAATCATGCTGTTCGTGGCAGGTAAAGCCTTGCAGATCGGCATCCTGATTTTCTCTGTGGTTACCGTACTGGCTTCCGGTATGGCGGCACACGCTGGCGTTTCCCGTCTGATGTATGTGATGGGCCGTGATGGCGTGTTCCCGCAGCGTTTCTTTGGCTTCGTGCATCCGAAATACCGCACGCCGTCGCTGAACGTGCTGTTGGTGGGCGCTGTGGCACTGCTGGCGATTAACTTCGACCTGGTGACCGCCACTGCGCTGATCAACTTCGGTGCGCTGGTGGCATTCACCTTCGTCAACCTGTCAGTGATTGCGCAGTTCTGGATCCGTGAAAAGCGTAACAAGACGCTGAAAGATCACCTCAACTATCTGGTGCTGCCAGTGATGGGTGCTTTGACAGTGGGTGCACTGTGGATCAACCTGGAAGAGACCTCGATGGTGCTCGGCCTGGTGTGGGCAGCGGTCGGTATTATTTACCTGGCGTTTGTTACTCGCACCTTCCGCAATCCGGTTCCGCAGTTCAGCGAAGAAGTGTAATTTTCGTTGCGCATTATGCGCAGCGGATAAAGACTTCGTGTCGTATGCAAAAGGTCGCCACATTGGCGACCTTTTGCTTTTAGACCAGCAAACTTAACCCGCCAGCACCAACTCCCAACCCCCCGCACTCAACGTCTCGCGTCCCGCTTTACTTAATTCGGTATCGGTTACGAGGGTATCGAAGCGCTCCAGCGGTAATGCCAGATGGGTGGCAATCTTGTTGTATTTCGAGCTGTCGCTCAGCAGTACGCGCTTACTGCTGACATCGCTGGCCGCCAGCTTGACCGGCACCTTATCTTCATCGGGTGTAAACAAGCCGCGCGGCCCCCAGCAGGATGCGGAGATAAACGCGATATCAATCGCCAGCATGCGCAGACTTCTCGCCGCTGATTCGCCGACGCTGGAGCGATTCTCGCGACATACGGTGCCGCCAGTGTGAATCAGCTTGCAGCCGCTGCTCTCCATCAATAGCCGGGCAATCACGAAATCATTGGTCACCACCAACAAATCGTCACGCTCGACCAGTTCGCGAGCCAGCGCCAGCGTGGTGGTGCCTGCGTCGAGATAAATACAGCTGTTGCGCGGAATATGGCGCGCGGCAAACTGACCAATCGCCATCTTTTCACTGCTGTACATGCTGGTTTTCGCCAGATGTGATGGCTCAGCAGCCAGACGATCCGCCGAGCGCACGCCGCCCGATACCGACAGCACGGCACCTTGCTCCTCCAGCTTTTGCACATCACGACGTATCGTCATGTGTGATACGCCTAAACGCTCGGTCAGCTCGGCAATGCTCACCACGCCGCGTTCGGCAACCAGCGCTAAAATTTGTTGATGACGTTCTACCGGAATCACATCGCTCTCCCTGAATTACCAATTTTTCACATTGTAAGGCATCAATTCACAGCCTGCAGCACAATTTATCCCAGGCAAATGTTAGCAAATATCCCTCCAGAACTGGGGTTCCCGTAGGGATTCAGAGGTGTGAATCGATGTTATAAGCTGTGCGTGTAAGTTAATTTTTGTGATTTACCGCACGTTTCTCCGCCAGTAACTGCGGCAGAATTAACAGCATTGAACAAAATATCACTTAAATTAACAACGGAGGTGTGCTGTGTCAGCAACCGTGAATAACATTGGCGTCATTGGTTTGGGTTCCATGGGCATGGGCGCAGCGCAGTCCTGTATTCGCGCTGGATTGAACACCTGGGGCGTTGATTTAAATCCACAGGCGCTGGAAACCCTGCGTCAGGCCGGCGCGCGTGATGCGCAAACTTCCGCTGCCAGCTTCGCGCAAGAGTTAGATGCCGTACTGCTGCTGGTGGTTAACGCGGCGCAGGTGAAAGCGATTCTGTTTGGCGAAACCGGTCTGGCGGCACAACTCAAGCCGGGCACCGTGGTAATGGTCTCTTCAACCATTTCTTCACAGGATGCACAGGCGATTGAACAGCAACTGGCACAACATCAACTGCTGATGCTGGATGCGCCAGTATCGGGCGGTGCAGCTAAAGCCGCGGTCGGCGAGATGACCGTGATGGCGTCTGGCAGCGATGAAGCCTTTGCGCTACTGAAGCCAGTTCTGGATGCGGTTGCCGCCAAAGTGTATCGCGTGGGCAGCGAAATCGGCCTGGGTTCAACCGTTAAAATTATTCACCAGCTGTTGGCGGGCGTACATATTGCGGTGGGTGCTGAAGCGATGGCGCTGGCTGCGCGCGCAGGCATTCCACTCGACACCATGTACGACGTGGTCACCAACGCCGCGGGTAACTCGTGGATGTTTGAGAACCGCATGCGTCATGTGGTGGACGGCGACTACTCACCGAAATCCGCAGTCGATATCTTTGTGAAAGATCTCAGCCTGGTGGCCGATACCGCGAAATCATTGCATTTCCCACTGCCGCTGGCGTCTACCGCCCTCAACATGTTTACCGAAGCGAGTAATGCTGGCTACGGCCGCGAAGATGACAGCGCAGTCATCAAGATTTTCAGCGGCATCACGCTGCCCGAGTCAAAGGAGAAGTAACCATGCGTTTAGGCGTGATTGCAGACGACTTTACCGGTGCAACGGATATTGCCAGCTTCCTGGTACAGAACGGTCTGCCTACCATTCAGTTCAACGGCGTGCCGCAAGGTCATGACGATGTGAGCGCGCAGGCGATTGTCATCAGCCTGAAGTCACGCTCTTGCCCGGCACAGCAGGCAATCGACCAGTCTCTGGCAGCGCTGGCCTGGCTGCAACAGCAGGGTTGCGATCGTTTTTACTTCAAATATTGCTCGACCTTCGACAGCACCGAACACGGCAACATCGGTCCCGTCACCGATGCACTGCTGGCCGCACTGGGCGAGACGCAAACGGTGATCTCACCCTCGCTGCCGGTAAACGGTCGTACCGTGTATCAAGGCTATCTGTTTGTTGCCGACCAGCTGCTGTCTGAATCGGGCATGCGTCATCATCCGGTGACACCAATGACCGACAGCAATCTGGTGCGTCTGATGACGCGTCAGGCGAAAGGGCAGGCGGCGGTGATCAATGCTGCTCAGCTGGACAAAGGCGCGGAAGCGGTTCGTAAACAGCTGGGCGAGCTGAAAGCGCAGGGCATCAACTACGTGGTGCTGGATGCGCTCAACGAGCAGCATCTGCTAACCCAGGGCGAAGCGCTGAAAGAAACCGTGCTGGTGACCGGCGGTTCCGGCCTGGCAATCGGTATCGCGCGCGCCTGGGCCACTCAGCAGCAAAACAGCGATGCCGAGCAGGCCGGACGTCCACAGGGCGAACGTGCGGTGGTGATCTCGGGCTCTTGTTCGCAGATGACCAATCGTCAGGTTCAGGCCTATCGCCAGCAGGCGCCATCACATGAAGTGCTGGTGGAGCGCTGCCTCGACGATGCTGAAGGCTACGCGCAGGAACTGTGCGATTGGATTGCCGCGAATAACCAGCAGCCTCTGGCACCTTTGCTCTTTGCCACTGCCGATGCTCAGCAACTGCAGGCAATCCAGCAGCAATATGGCGCAGCACGCAGCAGCGAAGCGGTTGAGCACTTGTTTGCCGCCGTCACCCGTGAGCTGAAATCACGGGGCTGGCAGCGCTTTATCGTCGCCGGGGGCGAAACCTCTGGCGTGGTGGCACAAAGCCTGGGCGTAACGGCCTTCCACATCGGCCCGATGATCTCCCCTGGCGTGCCGTGGGTGCGTGACATCCAGCAGCCGCTGTCGCTGGCCCTGAAGTCAGGCAACTTTGGCGACGAACAATTCTTTGCCCGCGCACAAACGGAGTTTTCAGCATGACCGAACAACAAGCACGTGAAGAGATGGTGCAACTGGGCGCCTCCTTTTTCCAGCGCGGTTACGCCACCGGTTCAGCCGGCAACCTTTCACTGTTGCTGGAAGATGGCAATCTGCTGGCGACACCTACCGGCTCTTGCCTCGGCGAACTGCAGGCCGACCGCCTGTCAAAAGTGACGATGCAGGGCGAGTGGATTTCGGGTGACAAGCCTTCTAAGGAAGTGGCGTTTCACCGCGCGCTCTATCTAAACAATCCCGCCTGTAAAGCGGTGGTGCATCTGCACAGTCACTATCTGACGGCGCTTTCGTGCCTCAACGATCTCGACAGCGAAAACTGCATTCGCCCGTTCACGCCCTATGTGGTGATGCGCGTGGGCGATGTGCCGGTCGTACCTTATTACAAACCGGGTGATGACCGCCTGGCTGAAGATCTTGCGCAGCTCGCGCCACGTTACAACGCTTTCCTGCTGGCCAATCATGGCCCGGTAGTGGTGGGTAAATCGCTGCGTGAAGCCGCGAATAACACTGAAGAACTGGAAGAGACCGCGCGTCTGATGTTCACGCTCGGCGACCGATCTATTCGTTATCTGACTGATGGCGAAGTGGCGGAATTGAGGAATTACTGATGCCTAAGTTTGCAGCCAATTTATCCACGCAGTTTGGCGAAGTGCCGTTTATTGAACGCTTTGCCGCAGCGGCCAACGCCGGTTTCCGTGCCGTTGAGTTTCTGTTCCCGTATGACTATCCGGCCGAGGTGATCAAAGCCGAGCTGGAGAAACATCAGCTGGAGTTGGTGCTGTTCAACACCGCAGCCGGAAACGTGCAGGTCGGGGAGTGGGGCGTCTCCGCAATTCCTGGTCGTGAAGAAGAGGCGCGTGCCGATATCGATCGTGCGCTGGAATATGCCTTAGCACTGGGCTGCCCTCAAGTGCATGTGATGGCGGCAACGGTGCCAAACGGTGCCGATAAGGCGGCGTATGAAAAAACGTTCGTCCGTAATATGCATTACGCATCCGAGTGCTTTGCACCACACGGCATCCGCTTGTTACTGGAAGCGCTGAACCCGATGACGAAGCCGAACTATCTCTACTCCAGCCAGTATCAAACCCTGGCGATGATGGAACGTATCGATCGTCCGAACGTGTTCACGCAATTGGATCTGTTCCATGCTCAGCTGGTGGACGGCAATCTCAGCCATCTGATTCGCGAGTACGCCGGGCGCTATCGCCATATTCAGATCGCTTCTGCGCCGCATCGTCACGAACCAGACGAAGGCGAAATCAACTATCCGTACCTGTTCAGCCTGCTGGATGAAGTCGGCTATGACGGCTGGGTCGGCTGCGAGTATTTCCCGCGCGGTCGCACCGAAGCGGGCCTCGGCTGGTTCGCGCCTTACGCGAAATAACCTTTGTTGTACCGCCCAGCACAGTGCGTTGCGCTCTGTGCGGGCGAAGTCTTACCTGAATTCATAAAACATTAAAAATATACCCAAGTACCCCCTAAATAATTCGAGCTGCAGGAAGGCGGCAAGTGGGTGAGTCCCCGGGAGCTTACATCAGTAAGTGACTGGGGCGAATCCACGTAGCCAACGCACCTGCAGCTTGAAGTATGACGGGGGGAATAGAATTAGAGGTTTATCATGTCTACCGCGTTGCTATTAGCTATCGCTACTGCCAGCATTGTCATACTGCTGCTGTTGGTGATTAAAGCCAAAGTCCATCCATTTGTTGCTTTACTGATTGTCAGTTTGATCGTCGCCATCAGTACCGGTATTCCGGCTGATAAGATCATGGAAACCATCTTTAGCGGCATGGGCAACCTGCTGGGTCATATCACCATTATCATCGTGTTGGGGGCGATGCTTGGTGCAGTGATTGAAGCCTCGGGCGGTGCCGAATCGCTGGCGCAGCGCTTCAGTAAATCGCTCGGTATCAAGCGTACCGTCGCAGCCTTAACCATGGCGGCGTTTATCCTCGGTATTCCGGTGTTCTTTGAAGTCGGCTTTATCATTGTGATCCCGCTGATTTACGGCTTTACCAAAGTGGCGCGTGTCTCGCCGCTGAAGTTTGGTTTGCCGATGGCGGGCGTGATGTTGACCGTGCATGTCGCGTTGCCGACACACCCTGGCGCCGCCGCCGCCGCCGGTATTCTGCATACCGATATGGGCTGGTTAATGATGCTTGGCATCCTGATTTCGATCCCTGTGGGTATCGTCGGTTACTACGTGGCAAAAGTGATGAACCTGCGTCAATACCACCTCTCAGTGGATGTACTTGAGCAGTTGCAGCTGGCGAAACCTGAAGGCACGCCAAAAAGCGAAGTGCCACCACCGGGTGCGATGACGATTGCCGGTCTGATTGTGGTGCCGATTGTGTTGATCGTGTTAGGTACGCTGGCGCACACCATGCTGGCGGAAGGCAGCATTCTGCGTGACGTGATGACGGTGATTGGTAACCCGCCAATTGCCCTGCTGATTGCGCTGGCACTGGCGGCATGGCTGCTGGGCGTGCGTCGCGGCTGGAGCAAAGAGAAGCTGGAAGATCTGACCGGTCGCGCAATTCCTGGCTCTGCAAGTGTGATTCTGGTGGCGGGTGCGGGCGGTGCGTTTGGTAAAGTGCTGGTGGAATCCGGTGTCGGTAAAGCCCTGGCGGTGACGCTGGAAACCCTGCATCTGCCGCTGGTGCCCGCTGCTTTTATCTTGTCACTGGCATTGCGTGCGTCTCAGGGATCGGCCACGGTGGCGATTCTCACCACCAGCGGTTTGTTGAGTCAGGCGCTGGGCGATGTGACCGATATGCAACGTGTGCTGGTCACATTGGCGGCGTGCTTCGGTGGCCTGGGCTTGTCCCACGTTAACGATGCCGGCTTCTGGGTGGTAACACGTTATTTGGGGCTATCCGTCGCCGATGGCCTGAAAACCTGGACGGTGCTGACTACGCTGATGGGGTTAAGTGGTTTTGCGCTGACCTGGCTGGTGTGGGGGATGATTTAAGGTTCACAGCGGTCGCCATTAAGGCGACCCTTAAGTGACAACGGGTATGGCGCACATTTATGTGCGCCTGCATCTGAAATGCATTTCAAACGAACATCAATCTGATACACATCTGTGCACACATGGTTGCGATATGCCGCGATCACGCGCGTGAGCGATTAAGACACCAACTCCTGCGCATACAAATACAGCGCTTTCAGCTGCGCCATCTTCTCCGCGTTATCCTCATGCAAACTCGCTAACGACTCCAGCTCTAACAGGAACGCCTGCACGCGATCGGCATTCAGCGCTTCACGGCGATGCTGTAACCAGCGCTGCTGCTCTTGATCATCCAGCGTGCCGGGGAAGTTACGCGCACGATAGCGGAATAGCAGCTTCGCAATACGTTTATCGTCGAAGGTCAAATCCAACGCCGGTAAATTCTGCGGCGGCGTCTGACGCACGATGTTCATCGCTGCGCGATCGGCATCACTGAAGAAGCCGTCATACAGCTGTGCGTCAACGTCATCCGATGGCTTAAACGGCTCGGCTTCCGCAAACAGCGTCACCGCTTTCTCACGCACTTCGGCATGCTGACGCAGCAGCGCCAGGTTCGCCAGACAGCGTTCACGATCGATATTCAGGCGTGAAGCATCTTCAGGACGTAAGGTATTCGCTGGGGCTAACACCGGGCATTTATTAATGTGCACCAGCTTAATCGGTACCGCCGCGCGGTCGCCCAGCTCACTCTGTTTGGTGTACAACCGCTCGCGCAGTTCATCCGCATCCAGTTCCAGCAGCGGGGACATATCGCCCGCCAGATCCACCACGATCAGCGCATTACGATTATCTGGATGCCATGCGACAGGCACTACCCAGCTGGTGTTGCCGCGCGCCGCGCCGAACATGCCGGAGACGTGCACCAGCGGCTTCATCTGCGGAATATCAATCAGGTTCATCAGTTTCTGCTTGTTGCGATGGGTAAACAGAAACTCAAACAGCTTCGGCTGCTTCTCTTTCACCAGTTTCGCCATCGCCAGCGTGGCATACACATCCGACATCGCATCGTGCGCCTGTTCGTGCGCCACGCCGTTGGCTTTGGTGAGATGTTCCAGCTTGAAGCTGGGGAAGCCGTCATCATTTTCCGGCCAGATAATGCCTTCCGGGCGCAGGGCATAACAGGCGCGCATCACATCCAGCAGATCCCAGCGCGAGTTACCGTTTTGCCAGCTCCAGCCGTAAGGATCGAAGAAGTTGCGATAGAAGATATTGCGCGTCACTTCATCATCGAAGCGCACATTGTTGTAACCGATCACACAGGTTTGTGGCTCAGTAAACAGCCCATGAATGCGTTCAGCAAATGCCGTCTCTGTTACGCCGCGCGCTTTAGCCACCTGTGGCGTGATGCCGGTGATCATCACCGCTTCCGGCTGCGGCAGATAGTCATCAGCGGGCTGGCAGTAAAACACCTGCGGTTCACCTACGGCGTTGAAATCTTTATCGGTGCGCAGCCCGGCAAACTGCGCCGGACGGTCCAGTGAGGGACTTTTACCGAAGGTCTCGTAATCGTGGAACAAAAAGGTGAACTCAGAGGCGGGCACGGCAGTATCCTGGCAATAGAAAATCAACGCACAGAATAGTCGTGTGCAGCAGGCAGCACAACCTTGTTTACCGCTGCTGTGGGCAGGCGCACAGCATTTGTCCGCAGTTCATACTTTTTTTCAATTTATTCAACTATCCAGGCGCTAATTGCCGTAAAACGTGCGGCGGTAAATTCATTTTTTGATTAGAGGAAGAAGTGTTGAAAAGGCGTCTGCTGGTAACTGTATCTGGAATGATTGTTTGGGCATCACTGGCACACGCTGACGACAGCATGCCATTCCCACTGACGCCTCCGCCGATCGATGCGGCTTCGTGGGTGTTAATGGACGCCACCACGGGCCAGATCCTTACTGCCGGCAATCCCGATGAAGAGCGTAACCCGGCCAGCCTCACCAAGCTGATGACCGGCTACGTGGTGGATCGCGCGGTTGATCAGAAAAAAATCACCCGTGATGATTTGGTCACCGTGGGTAAGGATGCCTGGGCTGCAGGTAATCCGGTGTTCAAAGGCTCCTCACTGATGTTCCTCAAGCCCGGCGACAAAGTGACGGTACGCGATCTGATGCGTGGCGTGATCATCGACTCCGGCAATGACGCCTGTGTGGCGCTGGCGGATTATGTGGCGGGCAGCCAGGACAGCTTCGTCAATATGATGAACAACTACGTACAGAAGCTCGGTCTGACGCATACCCATTTTGAAACCGTGCACGGCCTGGATGCACCCGGCCAGCACACCACCGCGCGTGATTTAGCGGTGCTGTCGCGTGCCATCATCAATGGTGAGCAGGATTTCTACGCCATGTACGCGGAGAAAACCCTGAGCTGGAACGGGATTACGCAAAATAACCGTAACGGTTTGTTATGGGATCAAAACCTTCACGTTGATGGCATGAAAACAGGCCATACTGAAACGGCAGGTTTCAATATCATCGCCTCGAATGTGGTGGGTCGTCATCGCCTGATTGCGGTGATCATGGGCGGTAAGAGCTCGAAAGGGCGTGAAGAGCAGGCGCGTAAACTGCTGGTGTGGGGTCAGAACAACTTCGATACCGTGCAACTGTTCCATGCCGGTAAGAAAATCGGTACCGAGAACGTCTGGTACGGCAATCCGCACAAAGTGGATGTCGGCACCACTCAGGATATCTATCTGTCGCTGCCGCGTACCGAAGTTTCAAACGTCATGGCGAAATATGTGATTGAGCGTAAAGACCTGGAAGCGCCACTGAAAGCGGGTGAGCAGGTGGGTGAAATCCAGGTCATGGACAAAGACAAGCAGCTGGCGAGCTATCCGCTGTATGCCCTACAAGGTGTGGATAAAGCCGGCATCATCACGCGTATCAGTGACTACGTAAAACAGAAACTGTAATCCGCAGCGGATGTCGCGGCCGCTCCCGTCGATATCGGGGAGCGGCCAGAGCGGGCTTTCTGCTGCTGAACGGAGGCAAAGGTATGAAAGCATCAATCGTCGAGCGCAATCCTCAAAGCTGGCTGGGCTACCATTTGCAGGGTCCGTGGCAGGAAACGGTGCCGCGCGGATTTAACCAGCTAAAAAGCTGGGTCGAGCAGCATGGTGTCGAAGGCGAATGGCTGGCCATCTATTACGGTAATCCTGAAATTCTTCCGCCGGAAGAGCTGCGCGTTGAAACGGTGATCACTGCGCCCACCGATGCTGTGCCCTCTTATGGTGACGACATCGAGCAAGGCCTGCTGCCCGGTGGGCAATATTTTCATGCGCGCATGGAAGTGATGAACAACGATTTCTTCACCGCCTGGCACAGCCTGTTTGATCATCTCAAGACGAAAACCGACTGGCAGGTGGATAATCGTCCCTGCTTCGAACACTACCTTTCCGACGGCTCTGACAGCGGCGACTGGCTGGTGGATATGTACATTCCGGTACGTGCAGCCGACTAATATCATCAGTGCGTTACTTCTATGTTTCATAAGCGAAAATAGGATGTAGCGCACTTGTTGAATCGCAAAAAAAGAGCGGAAATAGTGTTGCGCAGCACTCAATGTTCGTGGCGCGCCAGGGTAACATAGCGCGCAAAATTTTATCGTTCCCGGACCACCATGTTACGCGCCGACAAACCCATCTCTGCCATTGAGTTCTGGTTCTACCGCCACTATCGCGCTGTGCACGGCGTGCGCATCGCTATCGCCTTTGTGCTCTGTTTTCTGTTTGTGCGTTTGACGGATATTCCGGAGGGCACCTGGCCGCTGATCACCCTGGTGGTGGTGATGGGGCCGATCTCGACCTGGGGCAATGTGTTTCCGCGTGTGATCCAACGCATCAGCGGCACCTTTGCCGGACTGGCATCGGGTTTGACTGCTCTGAAGCTGGAACTGATCTCGCTGCCAATGATGTTGTCATGGTGCTTCGTGGTGATGATTATTTGCGGCTATCTGACGCTGGGTAAACATCCTTATATGGCGCTGCTGATTGGTATCACGCTCGGCGTGGTGGTGGGTGCTCCGGCCGGTGACTTCACTGTGGCGTTGTGGCGTGGCGGCGATGTGATCCTGGGTTCGATTATGGCGCTGCTGTTCAGTGCGATTCTCGCTCAGCGTGCCTACACGCACTGGCGCATTCAGCTGTCCGATTCATTTCTGGCGATGGCGAAACTGCATCACACCGGCTTTTCCGCCAACCTGCTGGAGAAACCGCGACTGAACAAACCATTCCAGAAGCAGCTCTCCAGCGTGATTAAAATGCGCGCGCTGCTGGAACCGGCGAGTAAAGAGACGCGTATTCCGAAATCAGTGTTTGAAGCGATTCAGACCATCAACCGTAATATGGTTAACACGATGCAGATGCAAATTGATGCATGGTGGTCATCACGTGAGAGCCATCTGTTGCTGCTCAATGCCCCGACGCTGCGCCGCAGTCAGAAAATGACCGAAGACACGTTGAAAGCGCTGGCCACATTGATGGTGAAAGGGGAGACGGAAGGCGTGATCGCCAACAGCCATGAACTGGAGGAGATCACCCAGGAACTGGAACAGTTGATTGCCAACCGCAGCGGGCGCTTAGAGACCACGGCGATCTATGGCTACGTGTGGTTGAGTCTGGAACAGGCGCGTCAACTGGAGCGCATTACGGATCTGGTCCGTCTGGCACTGCGCAAATAGTTTTCTCAGGCAATGACTTAATGTGAATCACCCTTTCTTTGCGCTAAGATAAGTGCCAGTCCGAAATTAGCTGTGAAAATTGCGAATCCAGCTAGCAAGCCGCTAAGCTGTAGCTCATGACTATTCCGCCTGCCGCGGCAGGCTCAAAGAAAGGTGCCAACATGGAAAATGCCAAGCAATCATTTCAGGACGTTCTGGAGTTTGTACGTATGTTTCGTCGTAAAAACAAACTGCAGCGCGAAATCGTGGATAACGAGAAGAAAGTCCGTGATAACCAGAAACGTGTGTTGCTGCTGGACAACCTGAGCGAGTACATCAAACCAGGCATGAGCGTTGAGGCGATTCAGGAAATCATTGCATCCATGCGTGTGGACTATGAAGACCGCGTCGATGAGTACATCATCAAAAATGCTGACTTGTCGAAAGAGCGTCGCGAGCTGTCGAAGAAGTTGAAAGCGATGGGTGAACCAAAGCCGCAGTAAAAATGTTGGGACCGTAAGGTCCCAAATTTTTTGCAGCGTAACGGCTTCCGCACTGCCTGCCGTGGCGTGCGCAATAGCCTGTGCTGCTTTAACCTGGTCAGGCTTTGGGTTTTAATTGTCGCGCTAATGCCTTCAACTGACCGGCGATCTCCGCTATATCCACATCCCCTTGCATCGGCGCAGCTGTCGTTTCGCGCAATATCAGCTCGGTTACCAACGGTAGGGGCTGTACAGCTTCTCCGGCCAGTTCCGCCAACAAGCGGTCCACAGATACTGCACCCAACTGCTGCAAATCCTGACGCACGGTGGTGAGCGGCGGCTGATACCACGCGCTCTCGGCAGTGTCGTCATAACCAATAATCGACATCTCTCCAGGAATTTTCACGCCGTGTTGGTGCAGTGCACGCATCGCCCCAAGCGCCATCTGATCGTTCGCCACCAGCAGGGCCTGTGGCAGGCGATCCGGCAGTAACTGCAATAGCGCCTGATACCCGGATGACGCACTCCAGTCGCCATGCAGTACGCATATTGGCTGCAACTGGTGTGACGATAACGCCCGTTGCCATGCAGTGAAGCGCGCCCGCGCCGAAGCCGAACTTTCAGGCCCATTCAGCACGCCAATCTGCTGGTGGCCCAGCGCGACGAGATGCTCCACTGCCTGCTGCGCACCCGATTCACTCTGATACTGGCACTGGCTGACAGCAGCATGTTGTTCAACATCGAGAAACAGCACAGGCTTGCTGCCGCACTGCTGCTGCACCTGCGCCGCCTGTTCAGCATCGAGCGGCAGGTTGATGAGTAGTGCATCAACGCGCTGCGCCAGCAGTTCATTCACCGTGTCCTGGGCATTTCCGGCCGCATTCGCCATGGCGATCACCAGATGGTAACCCTGTGCGGCGGCACGTTCATGGATCGCAGAGGCAATCTGTGCCGGGGCCATCAATGCCAGATCGCTGGTGGCCAGCCCCAGCGTGCGCGTGGCTTTTCCTGCCAGCTGCTGTGCCACGCGGTTGGGCACATAGTTCAGCTGTTGCATCGCGGCTTCGACTTTGGCGCGCGTGCGTGGCGAAACCTGCACGGAATGGTTGAGCACACGGGAAACGGTCTGGTAGGAAACCCCCGCCAGTGCAGCGACATCATCGAGGGTAACGGAACGCGCAGTCATAAACTCTCCTGAATCTGATAGCGGCGAGTGTAGCAAATTTTTCTCTGCTGTCGCGGAGTTAAGCCGCTACACTGCCAGTGTTAATGCGAGGAGAACGCGATGCAGCTCAATAGCCAACAGATTCAGGATATCAATACGCTTGCGGCCTGGCTGGCGCTTGACCACATGCCGACAGATGGCACGCTCGAGGTTGATTTGGCAATTCTTGCCGGTCACGCGGTACTGCCCAACGTTGAAGGTGTGATTGCGCTGGCGAAGAAGTATCAGCTGCCTCTGATGATCAGTGGCGGTATCGGTCATTCGACAGTTTTACTGGCGGAGATGATCGCTAATCATCCGCTCTATCGTCAGATACCGACTCAAGGCAAAAGCGAGGCTGAATTGCTGGGGGATATGGCGCGGGTGTTTGCCGCACTGCCGGACGATCAGCTGCTGCTGGAAACCGCCTCACGCAACTGTGGAGAGAATGCCGCCTTCAGCCAAAAACTGCTCGATGAGCAGAAGTGGCAGCCGCAGCATGTACTGTTGGTGCAGGACCCGCTGATGCAGCGTCGTACCTGGGAAACTTTCCGCTACCAGTGGCGTGACCGTGCCGACGCACCCGAATTTATCAGCTGGCCGGTGTTTATTCCGCAGGTGATGATGGATGCGGGTATGCTGCGCATTATCGGTGCGCCACCGCAAGGATTGTGGTCGATGGAGCGTTTTCTTTCGCTGCTGATGGGCGAGATCCAGCGCCTGCGCGATGATGAAAACGGCTACGGTCCACGCGGCAAAGGTTTCCTCGGGCATGTGGATATCCCGGACGAGGTAGAAGCAGGCTGGCAGCGCTTGATGCAACTGAAAGGCGTGCAGTCGCGTCTTTGAACATCAGGTCACCAGCAACAGTGACCTGACAAAACGCGCAAGGGTGCGCTTTATGCGCACCTGGCTCGAAAACAGCAACGGTTAACGTGGCGCAACTATGCGCTGCGATTCTGCAAATACACCTGCAAATTCACATATACCGCATTCAACAACGGCGTCACCACGCCACTGCGTGCGCCTCGCACCAACAGATCGCCAATCACCTGGTCCGCCTCAATCTCATAACCCTGGGTTAAGTCGCGATACATCGAGGAGGTCATCGCCACCTGCGGATTATTTAGCGTCTCATAAATCTTTGCCGTTACCGCTGGCCGTTCCTGATAGCCGTCAGCACCAAGCACGGAAAGCACCTCAGTAAAAATCCCCTGCAACAAGGCTTCACCACCTTGGGATCGCAACACCTTTTGGGTATTACCTCGCGCGATGCAGCACACCGCCCCTAATGTGCTCAGCAGCAGCCACTTCTCCCACAGTTCGCTGATGATGTTGTCAGCAAAGACCGTATCGAACTGCGCGATGTTCAGCGTCTCATCGACACGTTGCAGACGTGCATCATTGTGCCCATCGAGTGCACCGTAGTAGAGGATATGCAGTGGCGTCATCTGCACCACTTCACCATGTTCACCCAGCGTGGCGTTGATTTTGCACAAGCCGCCAATCACCTTGTCGCCAAAGCGTGCGCGCAGCGTATCGATATGCCGCATGCCGTTGAGGATCGGCATGATCAGTGTTTCTGGCCCGACGGCGGGTGCGATATCCTCGATAGCCTGATCGAGCCCGAAGCTTTTCACCGTCAGAATGATCAGATCAAACTGGCCTGTCAGCTTGCCGGTTTGCGCCAGCTGCGGGTGAATCACTTCTGTGCCGCCCGGTGTTTTTAGCACCAGACCGTTTTGTTGCAGTTGCTGAAAACGGCGCTCGCGCACCAGAAAAGTCACATCACGTCCTGCTTGCGCCAGACGTGCACCGAAATACCCGCCGGTGGCACCGGCGCCGACAACCAGAATGCGCATGGTTAGATTTCCCGTTGAGAGTGAGACCCTTACCATAAATCGGGAAGGGTTAAGCTTGCCAGCCCGTAAATGCTGAAACCGATGCAAGATTTTCACGATGGCTAAAAAAGGCTCAAACTGTTCGTATTTATTCGTACAATGGGTCTATGCTGTTGCGCAGCGGCGGGCAATGGTGCTCGCCCACTTTTCCAGTCGAACAGACTAAGGACGCATCATGCCCCGACCCCTACCTATCGAACGTTATCGCAATATCGGCATCTCCGCGCACATCGATGCCGGCAAAACCACCACCACTGAGCGCATTCTGTTTTACACCGGGATGAGCCACAAGTTGGGTGAAGTGCACGATGGCGCGGCAACCACCGACTGGATGGCGCAGGAGCAGGAGCGCGGTATTACCATCACCTCGGCGGCAGTAAGCTGCTACTGGCCGGGCATGGATGGCAGCTTCACGCCGCACCGCATCAACATCATCGACACACCCGGACACGTCGATTTCACCATAGAAGTGGAGCGATCCATGCGCGTGCTGGACGGTGCCGTGATGGTGTATGACGCCGTCGGTGGCGTACAGCCACAGTCGGAAACCGTGTGGCGTCAGGCCAACAAGTATCACGTACCGCGCATTGCCTTTGTTAATAAGATGGACCGCCAGGGTGCGGACTTTTTCCGCGTAGTGCAGATGATGAAAGATCGTCTGCATGCCAATCCGGTACCGATCGTGATTCCGATTGGTGCGGAAGAGCATTTTGCAGGCGTAGTGGATCTCAACAAGATGCGCGCCATCTACTGGGATGAAGCCAGCCAGGGCATGACGTTCAGCTATGCGCCAATCCCTGATGAGTTGCAGGCGCTGGCTGCCGAATGGCGTGAGAATATGGTGGCTGCTGCGGCGGAAGCCAGTGAAGCGTTGATGGATCGTTATCTGGAGCAGGGTGACCTGAGCGAAGAAGAGGTCATCGCGGGCTTACGTCAGCGCACATTGATTGGCGAGATCCAGCCGATGCTGTGTGGTAGCGCGTTCAAAAACAAAGGTGTGCAGCGCATGCTTGATGCGGTGATTGAGCTGATGCCGTCGCCGCTGGACGTGCCGCCGGTTTCCGGTGTGAACGAAAAAGGCGAGCACGATGAGCGCCATGCTGATGACGATGAACCGTTCTCGGCGCTGGCCTTCAAACTGATGAGCGATCCCTATGTGGGCCAACTCACCTTCGTGCGTGTTTACTCCGGTGTATTGCGCAAAGGCGATAGCGTGTGGAATGCGGTGAAAGGGCGTAAGGAGCGCATCGGACGTATCGTGCAGATGCAGGCTAACGATCGCATCGAAATCGAGGAGATTCGTGCAGGTGATATAGCCGCCTGTGTCGGTTTGAAAGAGGTGACCACTGGCGAAACGCTGTGCGATCCGAATGCGGTGATCACCCTGGAACGCATGGAGTTCCCGGACCCGGTAATTTCGCTGTCGATTGAGCCGAAAACCAAGGCAGATCAGGAGAAAATGGGGCTGGCGTTGCAGCGTTTGGCCGCAGAAGATCCGTCATTCCGCCTGCACACCGATGAAGAGTCGGGGCAGACGATTATCTCCGGTATGGGTGAGTTGCATCTGGAGATCATCGTTGATCGCATGAAGCGTGAATTCGGTGTGGAAGCCAACATTGGTCGGCCACAGGTCACCTATCGCGAAACCATTCGTAAGACGGTGCGCGATGTGGAAGGCAAGTTTGTGCGCCAGTCGGGTGGTAAAGGTCAGTATGGCCACGTGGTGCTGACGCTGGAGCCGCAGGCAGCAGGCGCAGGTTTTGCCTTTGAAGATGCCACCAAGGGCGGCGTAGTGCCACGCGAGTTTATTCCTTCGGTGGAGAAGGGGATTCGTGAAGCGCTCAATTCCGGCGTGCTGGCGGGCTATCCAGTGGTGGATCTCAAGGCCACACTGACCTTCGGTTCGTATCATGACGTCGACTCTTCGGAAATGGCTTTCCGCATGGCAGCGATTTTTGGTTTCAAAGCGGCGGCTAAACAGGCCGATCCGGTGATCCTTGAGCCGGTGATGCAGGTGGAGGTGGAAACGCCAGAGGATTACGCCGGTGGGGTGATGGGCGATCTCTCTTCGCGTCGCGGTACGCTGCAAGGTATGGATGAGCGCTTTGGTGCGCGCATCATCCGAGCCGAAGTGCCGCTGTCAGAGATGTTTGGCTACGCCACCATGCTGCGATCCATGTCGCAGGGCCGTGCCACTTACAGCATGGAATTTGCGCATTACGCTGAAGCGCCACGCAATGTGGCCGAGGGAATTATTGCGTCACGCGCAGAGTGATTTTTTGGGCGGCAAGGATGCCGCCTTTAAGCTGCGCGATATATTGCGTATAGCTGCAGCGCGATGAAAGATGGTCGTTGCGCGATAAATTACATCGCGGCTGTTCAAATCACAGCAACTTCACGCCGTATTCCGCTGCTTGATCTTCCCACGCTTGCACCTCATCGTAAAACGCCCGCTCTGGCACCGCAAAACCGCTGATTAGACTCGCTGCCAGCAACTGCTGATGTTTCTTATCAGTAGTGAGTTCGGTCAAGGCGCTGCGCAGACGCTCAAGCGTTTTGGCATCGGTTTTTTCTGAGGTGATTAACGGCAGTGCGGCACACAGCGGGGTTTCACCAATGATCTCTAACCCGGCCAGTTCTTCAGGGTGATGAGCACGCAACAGCGCCCAGGTGATGCAATCGATCGCCGCGATATCCGCTCGCTGTTCACGCAACGCGGCCAACGATTGACGATGACTGCCACTCTGCAGCGCTTCACTGAAGAAATGCCCGTCGTGTGCCAGTGGCGCGATCACGTAGCGCAGCGAATTGTAGCCCGAGTGCGAGTCATCACTGTTGCACACCGCGCGGCGACCACGAAAATCGCTCAGGGTGAGATTTTCATCCTCTTTGCGCGCCACCAGCCAACTGCGATAGCGCAGTCCCTCACAGCCTTGCGCGCTGGATTGAAATGCCCCAACCAGTTGGACATCAGGCAATAAAGCCACCAGCGGATAGCCGCAGGTCTGGCTTAACAGCAAATCAGCGTCGCGCCAGTGGGGTACGAGATCGCTGTGCCACTCAACCTCAGCCTGCACGCCGCGTTGTTGGAGCAGCGTCGTTAGCGCAGCGGTCAGGCCAAGCGTCGTTGGATGATGAATATCGTACATCGGCAGTGAAATGATCGGCATGCTGTGCATCCTTGTGCGTTCGCGGATGGGCGTTAACGTTGACCGGTTTGCGCCAGAAACGCAGCAACCACTCGCCATAGCCAGAGACGCGGAAACCGTGATTGCGCTGATGGTAGCCGTCGCGATACAGCAGATAGACTTTGCGCAAGCCGTACCAGGGCAAACCGGGCAGATCGTGATGTACAGAATGATAGTTGAGATTCAGAAATAGCAAACGCCATGGCCAGGCGGCTTCATTGTTCACGGAGCGTGCCAGCGGGGCTTCTTCTGCGCGATGCTCGTAGAAAGAACGTATTTTGGTCAACGCCAATGCCGGATAACTCACGGCAACCACGAACCACAGCGGCGACAATCCTTGCTGCTGCATCCAGTAGAAAAGCCCAGCCAGCAGCGTCAGATGAATCACCCACATCGAAATAGCGGCACGGTCACGCGCCAAAAGCATCATCTTCAGGGTCGCCACGATATCCAGCAGCGGACCTAACAGCAAACGGCCGGGAAACGTATTACGCAGGTGAATCAAGCGTTGCTGCCACGGCTTAAGCTGTGCCCAGCGTTCCGGCGACAGGTAATAGGTTTCCGGATCTTCATCCGGTTCGGTGAGGGTGTGGTTACGGTGATGTGCCAGATGTGAATCGCGATACAGCCCATAGGGATACCACACCGCCAGCGGCAGGGTACCAAACAGCTGGTTGAGCCCTGGAAAACGCGTGGGATGGCCATGGATCAGCTCATGCTGCAGCGACATATACCAGGTGGTGAACACAATCAGCAGCAGAGTGGTTAAAAACAGACCCAGCGTTTGCCAATAGATGACGCAGCCAAACCAGCCGCCATACACCCCGACCATCAGCGCCCAGGTAGGTAGTTCACTGCGCCACAGCCAATTGCGGCCCAGCTGGTGCACCACTTCACGCTGCTGTGCGTTGATATAGTCGTTTGCCATGCGGATGCCATAAATCTGTGAATCGGATGAATTCCCCGCAAGATGATTGATCACCGTGATAAACACAAAGACCGTGTTTTTATGACTTATGCAAAAAAGTTGATGAAGCGCGCGAAAACTATTGGCTATCAGTCACCTCTCGCCTGGCGTAACCTTTCTCCATCGAAACCTAATGCATCATGTGTGGGCCAGTACGGTCCCCCTGGAGAATTTCACCATGAAAAAGATTGGATTCTTATCCTTTGGTCACTGGACCCCGTCATCGCAGTCAGCCACCCGTTCCGCTCAGGACGTGTTACTGCAATCCATCGATTTAGCCGTGGCTGCAGAAGAGTTGGGCGCGGATGGCGCTTACTATCGCGTGCACCACTTCGCGCGTCAGTTAAGCTCGCCGTTCCCGCTGCTGGCGGCAGTCGGTGCCAAAACCAATCGCATTGAGATTGGTACTGGCGTGATCGATATGCGTTATGAAAACCCGCTGTATATGGCGGAAGATGCCGGTGCGGCAGACCTGATTTCTAACGGTCGTCTGCAACTCGGTCTGAGCCGCGGCTCCCCGGAGCAGGTGATTGAAGGCTATCGCTACTTTGGTTTTAACCCGAAAGAGGGTGAAACCGATGCCGATATGGGACGTCGTCACACCGAAGAGTTGCTGGAAGTGCTGCGCGGTGAGGGTTTTGCTAAACCGAATCCACAGCCGATGTTCCCGAATCCACCGGGCTTACTGCGTCTGGAGCCATTCTCAGAAGGGCTGCGTGAGCGTATCTGGTGGGGTTCCGGTTCAAATGCGACATCAGTCTGGGCAGCACAGCAGGGCATGAATCTGCAAAGCTCCACCCTGAAGGATGATGAAACTGGCGAACCGTTCCACATCCAGCAGGCGAAACAGATTCGCGCTTACCGTGAAGCCTGGAAAGCCGCCGGACATCAGCGCACGCCGCGTGTGTCAGTGAGCCGCAGTATCTTTGCGCTGACCAATGATATCGACCGTGCTTACTTTGGTCGCAGTGGTCAGGATCAGGACTCCGTGGGCTTCCTCGATGAGAAAACCCGCGCCATCTTTGGTCGTAGCTATGCGGCAGAGCCAGAGCAGTTGATCAAACAGCTGGCTCAGGACGAAGGAATCGCCGAAGCCGATACGCTGCTGCTCACCATCCCTAACCAGCTGGGCGTGGATTACTGTGCGCACGTGATGGAAAGTATTCTGACCCATGTGGCACCGGAGCTGGGCTGGCGTTAAAACTAAAGAGGCGCACTTTGTGAAGTGCGCCTCTTTTCTTAATTAACCCCTAACTCCCACCACAGCTTATCCAATGCGTAGTAGCGGTCGCGTTCGCTTTCAGGTTGATTGAGATCGCGCTTCCACGGCTTGGCCAGAATAAAATGCAGGTTTTTTACATCCTCTTCCCGCCACATGGCGCTGTGCTGGAACGGCAGCGTTTTCAGCGCGTTGTAGATATACGGCAGCGGCAGCCAGCGATTCTCAAACACTTCATTAAGTAAATCCTGTTCAGAGAACGGATAGCGGCGTAGATCAGTGATAGCAGCGACTTTTTGCTGTAGCCAGCTAAACACCTCTTCATCCGGTTCGAGCACCAAAAAGCCGCCATTAAGATAGCGGTCCAGGCTGGCAGGTGCCGACTCACCACGATCCTGCCAGGTATAGTGGCAATTTTTCGGCTGCCAGCTGGCGGGATAACTGGCGATTTTATTCGGATTGCAGCGACAGGCGTGACAGGCGGCCAGCGCATGATCGCCGAGATCCAGCGTAAACAGCTCATCCATATTGCGCAGCACCAGCATGTCGGCATCAAGAAATACCACGCGCTCACAGCCGGTCAGTTCCCATGCCCGCAGCTTGCTCCACACTTCACCAAATTGCGCAGAGGCATAATGCTGCTCCAGGTCCGCATTCGGCATCAGAGGCTCGACCGGATGAATCACACAGCCTAAAGCCTGCAAATCTTCACGTGTTTCGATGTCAATCGCATCGGTCACCATCACAATCAATGGCCATGCGGTTTCGCTGCGTTTTAGTGAACGGTGCAGCGCTTTCACGCCGATAAAATAATCCGGTTGTGTTAGTAGTGTTACCCAGGCGTACATACATTCTCCCCCGTCAAAATTCAATCAAACAAAGCCGTGACATAGTCATTGCTAAAACGACGCTGCGGATCGAGTTGTTCCCGCACCGCGCGGAACGCATCCCACTGTGGATAGATATCCCGCCAGCTGTAGCGCTGCGGATCGTAGTATTTTCCCCAGTGCGGTCGTCCGCCTTCTGCTGCCAGTAATTTCTCGACCTCGGTGAGGAAATGCAGACCGTCCTGTGACAGCGAACCGTCATCGGCGTAATAGACTACGAAGCCAAAGAAACAGGTCGGCTGCTGATACGCTGGACTGAGCCAGGCTTCTGACGCGCCCGTGCAGCGCAGAATGATGGGGTAGTGCATGTGTGGATGATTCTCGGCATACCAGGCTTTGATTTTGCTGATAATCTCCGGCGTTTTATTCAACGGCACACCAATTTCCACGTTGATTTGCGGCACGGCAATACCGCGACAAAACAGCTGATAGATGTCGCCGCTGAGGTCGGTGAAATCGCGGAAGCGCGTGACGGTGCGAAACTGTTTACCACCTTTACCTTCAATTTGCGTATCACGATGCATCTGCGCCAGCGTCTGATCGATGGTGTCATTCAGACTGCTATCAGTGTCGTCGCCATGCTCGATCACCTCGCCGCCATTGGTGTGCCACGCCTGAACATCTGCTTCACTGGCGGGGTTGGCATTCCAGACGTGCATCAGGTTGTCATCCACAAACCACCAGGCTTTGCTCAGCTCATACTGTTGATTCCAGCGCGGCAGATCCTGCTCCAGCGTATCGGCGGACTCGGCAAATTTATGGCAGGTAAACAGGCGGAACGGCTGGGTGCGCATCGTCACGGCGGTCACAATCCCCAGCGAACCTAATGAGGTTTGCGCCGCAGGGAAATCACTATCGCCACGTTGAAACTCCCGCACGCTGCCGTCGGCCATAACCATGCGGATGCTTATCACTTCATCCGCCAGTGAACTCTGATCCAATCCCTGGCCATGGGTGCCCGTCGCTATTGCGCCCGCCAGCGTCTGAACGGATATCACGCCTGGCGAACAGCCTAACATGCGATTTCGCGCGGTGAGTGCGTCGAACACATGCTGCAGCAGCGTGCCTGCCGCGAAAGTGATGCTGTCGTTATCCTCTCCCAATACGCCTTGCATGGCGCTGAGATCGAGTAACAGATCGTCGGCATTCACACACAGCATGCGGCCGGGTGATAAACGGCTGCCGATGACGCGCACTTTGCCTGTTGACGAACTCAGCAGCTGTTGCAGTTCGGCTTCGTTTTGCGGCTGATGAACTTGCTCACGCTGGCCCACCACGGTGTTTTGCGCCCAGTTCCACAGGACACTGTCGTGCTCGGTATTTTGCGGGTTGCGAAGGGGGTAAAGGAGGGAATCTCTGTTCACTACGGCGTTCCTTATACTGAGGTCTGTGACGGTCCCAAAGCTTTAAGCGTAGACCATCACAGCACTGCCCAGGTTTAAGGTGCCTTGCAGATGTAGCGCAGCGTTGCGGTCACGGCCAGTTGGCGGTTACGACGGATGCTGTCCTCTTCCGTATCCTCAGGGGTGAACAGGAAGTGGAAGGTGTAGCGGTTGGCGACGTGGTGCACACAGATACTGCTCAATAAGCGGTGCACGTCCACGGTGTTCAGGCCATCAATAAAGATGCCTTGCTGCTGACCGCGCGTCAGAATGTCATCCAGCAGATCCAGCGTACTTTTGTTCAACGCTTTGATGCGCTCGGACTGCACAATGTAGCGACCGCGCAACAGGTTTTCCGTACACACCAAACGCATGAAATCCTGATGGGTGGCGTGATAGTCGAAGCTGGCTTCGACCAGTTTAATCATCGCCTGCTCGGGTTCCATCTGTGCAAGGTTCAATCCGGTTTCGTGTTCACGAATCGCCTGATAGACCTGCTCCAGCACCTCGATATACAGCTTCTCTTTATTGACGAAGTGATACACCACCATGCGCTTAGTGGTCTGCGCGTGTTCAGCAATCTGCTCAAGGCGTGCGCCCTGCATACCGAACTCGGCGAAGGTTTTCAGAGCACCGGCAAGGATGCGTTTTTTCAGCCCTTCCGGGTCATTTTTACGTTTCGTTGTAGTGTCCGACATAGCGCTCAATAACAGGTCAATCAAAACGGCATGGTACCACAGCCGTCCTTTCACTTGTGGCGATGCGAGCGGCTGCGTGTCTTTATTCTTTTCAGGAATAGCATTCCCGGATAAATCATAATGCAGGAATAAGCATCTGCGTATACTGCGGCTATCTGTTCATCACGACAGTGTACTTTGACCGTTGCAATTATAACGATGAGGAAATAACTATGCACACTCGCCTGGCATCCGCCAAAACGACATTTTTGTTAACCGCTGGCGCTATGCTGCTGGCGGGCACTAAAGGCATCGGTGAAACGGCCTGGTAAGGATCTAGCATGACGATTTTCACAGGAGTCGAAGCGCCGTTTAGCGCGATAACGCGTGGCGTGGTAGAGAATGCGCAAGACCGTGAACGTCTTGCCCGCGAAAGCGGCAGCGTGGTGCGCTTGCAAGGTGTTTCACGTCGCTTTGGGCAAACTCAGGCGCTACGCGATATTTCACTGACGGTGCAGAAAGGTGAAATTCTCGGCCTGATTGGCCGCAGTGGTGCGGGCAAATCGACGTTGATTCGCTGTCTGAACGGGCTGGAGCAACCTGACGAAGGCGTCATTGAAATCGAAGGCCGGAAAATTACCGGCCTGTCGGAAAAACAGCTGCAATCTGTGCGTAGTCGCGTCGGTATGGTGTTCCAGCACTTCAACCTGCTATCGGCGAAAACCGTGGCGCAGAATGTCGCGTTGCCGCTGAAAATTGCCGGTCTGGATAAGGTGCAACGTGCCCAACGCGTGGCGGAATTACTGGAATTGGTGGGGTTGGCGGATAAGGCACAGCATTATCCGGCGGCGCTCTCGGGCGGTCAGAAACAGCGTGTCGGTATTGCCCGTGCACTGGCGGCAAGCCCGGCGCTGCTGCTGTGTGATGAAGCGACTTCAGCGCTCGATCCTGAAACCACCCGTTCTATTCTCGCGCTGCTGAAATCGCTCAACCAAAAACTGGGTATCACTATTCTGCTGATCACCCATGAAATGGAAGTCATCAAGTCGGTGGCGCACCGCGTGGCGGTGATTGACGCGGGTGAGATCATTGAGCAAGGCCCGGTGTGGCAGGTGTTCGCCCATCCGCAATCCGAGCTGACGCGAACTTTATTGCGTGGTTTGCTGCCGCAGCTACCGGAAGCGCTGGCCGCACGGGTGACCGAGAGGAGACAGGGCGAAGCCATTTACAGCGTGCACTTTGCTGGCGAGGACGCGCAGGGTGGTCTGCTGACCCGTTTTGCCGCAGCGTTGCCGGGTAAATTCCGCTTACTGCAAGGTGGCATCGACCATATTCAGCACTACGCTGTGGTGCGCTTCTTTATTGCGCTTCCGGTCGCCAACGTGACCGATGAGCAACAGATTCTCAGCTGGCTGCGCGGGCAGCAGGCGCAAGTGGAGTTAGTGGGTTATGTCGCCAGTGATGATTGATTTATTGCTCAACGCGTTAGGTGAAACGGTATTAATGACGCTGATTTCCGGGCTGTTTTCGCTGGTGGCCGGTTTGCCGTTGGGGTTGATTCTGGTGATGACCAGTGCGGGCGGCATTGCGGAACATCGCGGGATTAACCGGGTGCTGGGCCTGGTGATCAACGGCTTCCGTTCACTGCCGTTCATCATATTGCTGGTGGCGCTGATCCCGTTCACGCGGTTTCTGGTGGGGACCTCATTAGGCACTTGGGCGGCGATTGTCCCGCTGTCGATCACCGCAACGCCGTATTTCGCTCGCGTGGCCGAAGTGTCATTGCGTGATGTGGAGCGGGGCCTGATTGATGCAGTACGCGCGATGGGCGCCAGCAAGCTGCGCATCGTCTGGGATGTGCTGATTCCTGAAGCGTTGCCAGGCATTCTCTCGGGGTTTGTGGTGACTCTGGTGGCATTAATCGGCGCATCGGCGATGGCGGGAGCGATTGGTGCGGGCGGATTAGGCGATCTGGCGATCCGTTACGGTTATCAACGCTTTGAAACCTCGGTGATGATCGCGGTGATCGCGGTGTTGATTGTGCTGGTGTGCGGCATTCAGTGGGCCGGCGATCGACTGGTGCAGCACATCGATAAGCGACACTAGACTTCGCGCATTGCATTCCATCATTGGCGACAGCAACGCAGATGTGGCACCTTTACCGCCCGCCGTGGATTAATATCGTCGTTGATTCTGTTTATGCCCGCTCTGGATAACTGAGCGGGCATTTTTTTGGAATCCTTATCGACACGTTTTAACAGAACAAGTGCATGATTCAAACTGCCTCGCCACACTGATTATCGCCTTTAACCTATATAGCATTTGACCTATATCACAAGGAGCGTATCATGTGGCAAATAATTACAACGGACACGTTTGATGATTGGCTTGTAGCGCAAGACGACACTGACCGAGCCTGCGTTCTGTCCGCAATGATTGTATTGCAGCAAGCTGGCCCCGCATTATGCAGGCCCTACGCCGACTCCCTGAAAGGCTCTCGCTTTAGCAATATGAAAGAGCTTCGCATTCAGAGCAAAGGTGATCCTATTCGGGCATTTTACGCATTTGACCCCTGGCGCAGCGGTGTGTTGCTTTGTGCAGGTCATAAGAGTGGCAATGAAAAGCGTTTTTATGCTGAGCTGATCCCGCTCGCAGATAAAGAATTCACCCATCATCTTCAACGCGAAGAGAGAAAGGAGTAACGACATGGGCAGAACACTCAAACAGATTCTAGCGTCTGAGAAGTCTGAAGTAGTGGCTAAAGCTAACGCCATGGCTGAAGAAGTATTGTTAAATATCCATCTTGCTGAATTGCGTGAAAGAGTAAACAAAACGCAGGTAGAGATAGCGCAGCAATTAAATATTAAACAACCCACCGTGGCTGGAATGGAAAAGCCTGGCCGGGATTTAAAACTCTCGACGCTGAAGCGCTATGTTGAAGCGGCAGGAGGAAAACTGCGCCTCAACATTGAGCTTCCCGATGGCTCGCATTATGAGTTTGTTGTTTAATTCCCTTCTTTGACTTTCTATCCGCGAAAAAACAGTGCGATCTGGCGCACTGTTTCGCGTACTTGCACGCCGACTCACTCCTACCTGCTTGCTCCCCAACCCATGAAAATCCATCCCGCCACGTAACTTTTTGCATACATGAAAAATACAAAGGAAATACAATTAAGTAGTATGATTTTACCTTGGTTTGAAATTAATAAATTAATTTTCAATGAGTTATACGTATAACTTTTTCGAATTATTTTTTCAGATGAATTTTGGAGATGATCACAATCTCAAGTTTTGGGTGTCCTGGGCATGTTTACACCACCTGAAATTCAGCATAGTTTGAACATGGAGTTAACCTGTGATTAACAGACAAAAGCGAACAAATGCGTATTGGGTCAACACACCGCTAAACAATGATGAAGACAGACGATCTGCAAGTGGATCATGCTTAATTTCATTATTTATGTTCAGGGATTAAACGCAGGGTTTTTCAATTTATAGGTCAATTTCTTTTTCAAAGAAATACCTAAATCAGTCAATGATGTTTTTTCTGTTTCTTTAACGTTCCGCCAAATCATTTTTGATTTGGACAGATCGCTGCGCCTGCAGAGAAATGAATAATTCAGGAGAGACCCTGTTATGAGCAACACCAATATATCCATTGAAGATGTCCCGCTTAATAATTTTCACCAGTTAATGTCGCTGCGCGCGGGTGGCGGTTGGATCCTCGATGGCTACGTGCTGAGTATTATCGGCGTGGCGATCGTGCAGTTTTCCCAGCATCTGCAACTTGATACCTTCTGGCAGGGCATGGTGGCCGCTTCAGCGATGCTCGGCACCTTCTGCAGTGGTTTCCTTGGCGGGTGGCTGACCGATATTGTGGGTCGTCGTCGTCTGTTTTTTGTCGGGCCAATCCTGTTTATCCTGGGTTCGGTCGGCACCTTCTGGGCGGAATCGGCGCTGACGCTGTTTATCCTGCGTTTCCTGGTGGGGGTTGGGGTGGGATTAGAATATCCGGTCGCTGGTTCACTGCTGACCGAATTCCTGCCGCAAAAGCATCGTGGTAAACGTTTGGCCGGTTTGACCATTCTCTGGTTTGCCGGTGCAGCCCTCGCTTATATCGTGGGTAACCTCATTCTCTCGATTGGCGGTGATGCCGCATGGCGTCTGGTACTGGCCAGCCCGGCCGTGTTGGGGGTACTCCTTTTCGTTCTGCGCATCGGCACGCCGGAATCGCCACGCTGGTTAGTCAGCAAAGGTCGCTTCAATGAAGCTGAGCAGATCATCAAGAAAGTCTACGGTCCAGAATTCTCGCTGAAAAATATGCCAGCGGAGTCGGTGGAAGCCAAAGTCACGTTGAAAGATCTGGTGCGCTCTGGTTACGGCAAACGTATGTTGTTTGTCTCGGTGTTCTGGAGTGCTGCCGTCGTACCGATGTTTGCGGTGTATTCGTTCGCACCCGTAGTACTTAAAGCCCTGAATCTGGATGGCGAATGGGCCTCACTGGGTTCGATAGCCATCACCTTGCTGTTTGTGGTGGGCTGTATTGTGGCAACCCGTTTGATTGATAGCATGGGCCGCCGCCGTCTGATCATCCACAGCTTTTTATGGTCAAGTCTGGCGCTGTTGGCATTGGGGATGTTCTCCCACGGTTCTGAAATGCTGGTGCTGGTGATGTTTGGCGCTTACGCGGTATTTATCGGCGGAGCGCAGGTGCTGGAGTTAGTGTATCCGAACGAACTGTTCCCAACGGAAGTGCGTGCCTTCGCTGTCGGTATGGGTTCATCCATGTCACGTATCGGTTCTGCCGCAGGAACCTGGCTGGTGCCGATTTCCCTGCAAAGCCTGGGCATCGAATACACCATGTATGCTGCCGCGATTGTTTCCTTTATTGGTCTGCTAGTATCGGTATGGCTGGCACCTGAGACGCGTAATATGACGCTGAGTCAGGCGGCTTCGCTGGCGCGGTAGTAGAAAGACGACATTTCCAGAATGACAAAAACCCGCTCGAGGGAACCTGAGCGGGGGTTTTTCATTTTACATCTCTGACCAAGAGGGCTTTGCTAAGAGCACATTAACAACTCCTCGTGATGGAGTGGGGGTTATTATCTCTGAGGGTTAGTCCATGCTTAGTCTCTCTCTTAGTTCCTTCACGAGAGACTCGTCATCTAACTCGGCACTGATTTCATGACGAATAGCATGGCCGAACTGTTCAGCTCGTTCACAACCCTCATGATACCCGTGTGACAGCCAGTTCCAGCTTCCAATGACGATGTGACGGCCATCGATCATCATGACCTTTTCATGGGTGCCTTCAGTCAGTCGGATAACATTGTCTTTCCCAAGCTGTCCACGGTACTGCGCAATCAGATCTTCATCATTATCATCGATACGAGCCCATCGCTGATGATAATAGCCATAGTAGATTTTCACTTTGACGCCGCGTTGCTGAGTTGCGACAAGCAGTGCCAGTTCCGGTCTCTGAGAGCGATGCCCCCCTTGCCTTATCCACGGGGTGATAATAACAAGCTCCTGCTCACTCTGCGCCGCCAGTGCGCTAAAGGCAGCAATATGTTCACAATCACGATAATAACGGCGCAAGCGGGGTGTCTGGCTTAGGTTAGCAAACTGCGGGTGCTGGCTTCCTTGTTCAAGGAGAAAATCCTCCGCCACGCTGTCTGCAAGCACTTTCAGATATCCTCCTGCTGTTCGCAACCGGTGATGATTGCCAACCACGATGAATTGTTGCTTCGCACGTGAAACAACAACATTCAGCATATTGGGTGACGCATTCTGGAAATTTGGATTATCAAGAGGATGGAAAATAACCGGACTGTAAATAATCACTTCGAAACCGACCCCCTGGAATTGGTGTACTGTACCAATGCAGTTTTTCTGTCGGTGGTTCATACGTTGAGCAAGGCGCTGAATAAGTAATGACTTCTGATTACTATAGGGCGTGACAATGCCCACATCGGAGGTGAGATCATAGCCTGCTTCCTCCAGTTTGTTCACCAATTGCTCAATAGCATCGACCTCATCCAAATTGGTATTCACATTGTCACCTTTCTGGCCCTCGACGCTGTAAAACATCAAATGGTGCCCGCCTGACTTCTCAAAAGCATTGATAATGCGTTCAGAAGGCGAGGAGGTTTCCACACTCACGCCACGGTAACCCGCCAGCCGGATAAACAGATCAGCGATGGGTTTCTGGCATCGACGATGTTCATCTAGAACAATACCGTTGCCTGTAGCATCAACCCGGCCAGAAAGTGTCCCTGCGGCACGATGCCACGCGGTAACTGTCGCAGGAGATACCCGTTCATACAGCGTATTATTTTCGTCAAAATGGCTCATGCGGAGTTGCATGATTAAGTTTTCTGATAGGCTACGGATGGGTTCAATTTGCAAAGGATCGCCGACAATCATGGCTTTCTCGCTGCGACTGAGCAAAGGAACCACAGATTCAAGCGAAATCATCCCTGCCTCATCGCACAGTATAAGATTCCACGGTTTATGACCCTTGAGCTCACTCAGTTTACGGTAGCCCGCCGCTTTCCAAGCAGAAACTAAAGTGGTCGCCATTACGGGGTATACCAAGGATAGAGCACGGTAAAATACATCGAGTTTATCCAGCCAGCGGTGATATCCCGCACTGCGTTGGTTACTTAATAGACTTCGCCAATGGGTGAGAACTTCTTCCAGTTCATTTTTTCGCTTCAATTGTTCCTGCCATATAAAACAAATGGCAGCCTCAAACATCTCTCGATGTTGTTTGATGAAGCGTTTACGTAAAATGTCACACCAATTATTTTCCGGGTAACGCTGTCGGTATAGTGCCATGGTCTGTTGTGCATGGGTGACCTGAAGACACTGCTGTTGGATCTTGGCCACTTCAGCGCGAAGCTTTATTATCTCTTCTATTTGCTGCAAATCGGGTTCGCCATCCAGGAGCTGTGCCAGTAACGCTAAATTGGCAGTTTGGTGCGCAAGAGTTTCCCCGGCATCTGCCAGGGCTGCCAGCTGGCGATGAGAAAGCGAGGAGAGACCGAAATATTGAAAATCTCCAGGTGCAGCGTGGTTCATTTGCTGTAAGCGAGCTGGATATTTTCCCTCAAAAAGGCGCGCCAGATGACGTTTCAATCCATTTCGGGGATAGTCACGATAGTGTATTTCAAGTGCTACGCGAAGAGGTGAGTCAATCCATCTCAGTATTTGTTCCAGACTATTTTTTTGCGGCCATGTTGCCAGCAATGTCTGGGACATTTTAGTGGCCAGCTGATGCCGTGCTTTTATCTCTTCAAGCTCCTGGAGCCTTTGCTGCAAAGCATTATCTAGTGCATTGAGATCGTCAGGAAGTAGTACACAGACATGAATATCCAGGCGCTGGGCGTGAGCAGATACATCTTTTATTCTGGCCATTAAAAGATGCGACAGCTCTTCCGCATCACTTGTATTGAAGCCGCAATCAATGATGGATTGACTTGCATTAGTTTTCTCAAGCACATAGGCCCGGTAGCAAGAATCCAATTCAGCGCGATGTGTTAATAGTATAGATAGGGATGCATGCTGGCTTTGTGGATCATAGCTTTCATGCCGCCAGCGATTGAGAAGGCGTTCTAATCGGGCAAGTTCAAGCTGTATTTGTTGGTTTGAACCGCTATGAAACCACAGCCAATCCAGATCCTTAGTGACAGGATCAACGCGTAAGTCATCAATGATATTTTCAACAGCTTTTATAGCTGTCGAGGTGACCAGCATGCCGTAATTCATGTCTCTACCATCAGCGATGGCCAGAGCCCTGTCCACCAACTGTTGCGCAATGAGAGATTTAAAGAGTGTCGTTTTACCCGTACCAGGTGCTCCTTGCACGGCAATCAGGCGCTCATCCTGATTTATGGCCTGTATCGCCATCATTTGCCCATGACCCAACGGATACTGCGTTTCAAACAATCCTCCAGTCACCACCTCCTTTATATCTAATGGATTTTCTTCATGGTGAATGTGATTGACGTACTGCTCAAGTAGAGGGAACTCCCCCACGGCGTTATCGCAAAGCCAGGCAAAATCTTCGCCATCCCGTTTAAGGTTATAATCTTCGTTGTGCAATGGAGCGATTAATGCGTTGAAGGCTGTTTCAAGTGACGGATGCCTGTGGTTGGTTCGCTGAATAACCCATTTCTGAAGTGCTTCGAATGCTTCAAGAAAGGTGCTGAATTTGCATTCGGTAAGTGAGCTGATAATGCTCATCATGTGGCGGTTTTCGCCTAATTCATCCAACTCAATGCCGAATATTTCGCGAAAAACGAATGGGAAAGCGCTAACCTGCTGGCCATCCTTTACAGGAATTAACAATGAGTTATTGTCTTGTTCAAAGAAAGATTTAGGCAGGGGGAATGAGAACAGGGGTAGATACTTTGTAATAAACCTTTCTCGTTCTTTTTCAACAAAGCGCAATATCGGAAAGAGTAAATTAACGGGTTCAATGTCGGTAATCTCTCCCTTTTCTCCATACTTCACGAAGCGTTTACGCCAGTTCTCACGCATCTCTGAGGTAACATGAAGCAAAACACCGTTTGGCGTGTCCTCACAGATATTTATACCGAGCATCAACTGATGATCTTCATGCACCTGGCTAGCTGGTATTTTGCTTTTTTCTGCGCCGCTGAATTTTAAATAGTCTTGCCATGCCGAGAGAATAGCTTTCGAAGAGTTTTTCATTGATTTTGCCGCACCGTATCGGTCCATGATTGCAGGAATTGACAGGTGCAGGATAGCATACCCTTGAATTTCAGAGTTAAAAGTGGATCGCGAATGTATTGTTAGCAGTATGTTGCGACAGAAAGCTGGTGATAGAAAAAACAAAAAGCCCGCTCAGGTTTCCCTGAGCGGGCTTCTCTAAATATGGCTCCTCTGACTGGACTCGAACCAGTGACATACGGATTAACAGTCCGCCGTTCTACCGACTGAACTACAGAGGAATCGTGTGAACGAGGCGCATATTA
>NZ_JASGBX010000015.1:0-118329 GCF_030053335.1 Pantoea sp. EABMAA-21 | reverse complement strand
TTTTACGTCCGGAGACGCTGATATCAATCCTGCGAGTGCCCACACAGATTGTCTGATAAATTGTTAAAGAGCGGTGCCGCGATTTCTCAAGCGGCGCGGGATGCGTATATTACGCTTTCCGCATTCTCAGTCAAGCATTTATTTTTGCTTTTCTGAAGGTTGCCTTGAAGACCACCTCCTGAACACTTCGCTTCGTAAGCCGTTGTTCCGTGTCAGTGGAGGCGCAGTATAGGGATTTCTTTTTGGCTGACAAGCGCTAAATGCAAATTAAATTCTGAATGCTGTTTTTTTCGTCGAAACCCCACTAAATCGCCAGTTTTTCCAGCAATGGAAAGCCATAACGCCGTAAAACCGGTGATAATTGCACTGCCTCCTCATCCATAAGCGTGCAGAACGCCATATTTTGACCAGAAGAAACGGCGTGCGGCGCTTCATGTTCTAATAACCATACTGTGCGGCGTGCAATGGCTGCACCGGAATCCACTAACCGCGTGCCTTCAGGCAGTACCATTTGCAGCTCGTCACGCAATAGAGGAAAGTGCGTACATCCCAGGACGACAGTGTCAGGTGGCTCTTTCATGCGAAGCCAGGGTTGCACAGCATGGCGCACATCAGAGAGTTCCACCCCTTCACCATGCAGTTTCGCTTCCGCCAGCTCTACCAGTTCAGCAGAACCCAACATTTCGATTTTGCACTCGCGCGCAAACTGCGCCACCAGCTCATGAGTATAAGGACGTTTTACCGTGCCGCGCGTTGCCAGTAATCCCACGACACCATTACGCGTGAGACGCGCAGCAGGTTTAATCGCCGGCACAACACCGACAACAGGAAACTCGAATCGCTCACGCAGTGCTGGTAAAGAAACGGTGCTGGCCGAGTTACAGGCAATGATGACTAATGCCAGCGGGAAGCGTTTTGTAATCGCCTCAACCACAGCAACCACACGCTCGACAATAAAGTCTTCGGTTTTTTCACCGTAAGGGAAACCTTCATTATCGAAGGCATATAAATAGTGAAGATCCGGCAATAACTGCCGGACCTCATCATAGACGGAGAGCCCACCGACGCCGGAGTCAAACACCAGCACGGTGGGACGCGGATCAGAAGCTGTAGCTGGCGCTGAGGTAATACTCCGTTCCTGGAGTTGGATAGCCATACACTGTCTCGTAGTCTTTATCGAACAGGTTGGCAATTCTACCACGAACGGTGAGTTGTGATGTGACCGGATACGAGACTGCGAGATCCCACAAGCTCACACCGCCCAATTTCACGCGCTGCGGCGTGTAAGAGTGGTTGTAATCGTTATCGTAACGATCGCCAAGATAGTGATAGGTCACAGACCAGTCAAAATCGTAGATTGTCCAGTCGAGTTGGTATTTCACCTGCTGCTTAGCACGGCGTACTAGCTGCTGATTAGTCTCTGCATCACGCGCATCAACATAATCGTATGAGATTTGATGGCTGAGCGGGCCAGTATCGAAGGATGCTGTGGCTTCCACCCCTTTGATGCGTGCTTTATCGATGTTGTAATAAACGTAAGTGCTTGGGTCGCTATCAATCAGATTGTCGATATCATTGCGGTAGCCGGATACACGCCAGTTTACCGGGCCCGTCAGCCCCTCAAAGCCCCCTTCCCACTGCTTGCTCTTTTCAGGCTTCAGATCCGGGTTACCATACGTCTGGCTGTAAAGCTGTCCTAAATTCGGCGATTTGAATGCCGTACCGTAAGAAGCGAAAACACGGTAGCCGTCAACAAACTCCCACGCGGCACTGCTCTGCCAGGTGTTATGCCAGCCAAACGCATCATTGTCGTCGCCACGTACTGCCCCTTCCAGCGTTACGCTGCCAAATTGCTGCTGCGCAGTAGCATAAATCCCAGTATTACGTTGTTCCTGACCTTCAATAGTGGAGTTAGTACCCGGTTCTGAAGTCTGTTTCTGCCAGTCCACGCCCCCGCTGATTGCACCATGTCCGACCTGCACAGTGTTACCCCACTGCAGGTTGTACTGCTGCACATCATTTAATGAGGCGGTCGCATCGTATTTACCGAGTTGCGGGCTGTAGTTGTAATCTTTGGTATGGCTGTAGCTGGCGATTAATTGGGATGAGTAGATACCCTGATTGAAGCGCAGACCGGTATCCCAGGTTTGGCTGTAAAGCTGGCGAGTATCGACAAAGGTGTTCGGCTCTACATAAGTAGGGTAACCATCGTAAGCCGTTCGGTTGTCGAAACCATAGCCACGCACGAAACCGCTGAATTCATCGTTAAATTGATGCTCCAACGATCCATACAAGGTTTTGCTCATAAAGCCGTCACGGTCTTTCTGCGCGGGATCGCCGTAAACGTCAGGCAAGTTGGCCACCACGTCGTAACCCTTGGTGTAGGTATAATTACCCGCCATGGTGAGTTTGGTGGCATCCCCCAGCATTTGCTGCGTGGAACCATCATAACTTTGGTAGCCATTGGAACCGACACCCGCCGTCAACGTGGTACCTGCTTTATCACGGCCGGTAATAATGTTCACCACCCCACCAATCGCATCCGAACCATAAACCGCTGAACGCGCGCCACGGATATATTCGATGCGCTGCACCAGTGACAACGGAATCTGGCTTAGATCAGACGAACCAGAAATACCCGCCTGATTGAGGCGAACGCCGTCAATTAATATCAGCACATGGCTGGAGTTAGTACCACGGATAAACATCGAGCTGGATTGACCAAGGCCACCATTCTGCGCGATATCCACGCCCGGTAAACGGCGCATCACATCCGTCAGGCTTTTCGCCTGCCAGCGATCGATCTCTTCACGGGTGACTACCGTTGTCGGTGCCAGCACCGATGAAACCGGCTGAGCGAAACGATTAGCGGTAACGATTTGCGTATCATCATCCTGAGCGTAGCCATACGCAGCCCAGAGTGAAAGCGCCGTTGCACTGAAGGCACACAGCGTAGTTTTGCTTTTATTCATTGTTGTAAGCATCCAAAAGACGAAGCAGGATGCCGCAGGCCTGCAACCGATAGCACGCGATGGTTGCAGTGATTGCGACGACACACCGGCAGGTCTTCGGGCTGAGAATCATAAATGGTGAAAAACTTCCCATCCCACAGGACAGTGTTTAATGATCGATCACCATGACATTCTTTTACCGCTGCGCGTCAGCTCCAGATTCACACTGGATTCCCTTTTAACTCAAGGAGGCCGGCAGTCGCAGTCTACGGTTAAGAAGGTCGGGAATCCAGACTGCCAGCCATCATCTTCTCACAGAACTGGACATCAGCAGGTGAATGCCTACAATCGCCCGGCAAGCTAGCTTATTACCAGGATTAAAGATGACACCCGAACAGCTCCCGATTGAACAATACGACGCGCAACTGGCGGAAAAAGTCAGCCGTTTACAGGCGATGATGGTGCCCTTTGCCGCGCCTGACGTGGAGGTGTTCCGCTCACCGGTCAGCCACTACCGTATGCGCGCCGAATTCCGTATCTGGCATGATGGCGACGATCTGTACCACATCATCTTTGATCAAGAGACTAAGCAGCGCATCCGTGTGGATCAATTCCCTGCTGCCAGCGCGTTGATCAACCAGTTGATGCCAAAATTGATCGATGCGATCCGTGATAACAAAGCGCTGCGTTTCAAGCTTTTCCAAATCGACTACCTGTCGACGATGAGCAATCAGATTGTGATTTCGCTGTTGTATCACCGTAAGTTGGAAGCGGACTGGACGGAAGCCGCTACCGCGCTGCGCGACACCCTGCGCGCTGAAGGCATCGATGTGCAGTTGATTGGCCGTGCGACCAAAACCAAAATCTGCCTTGATCGCGATTACGTCGATGAATGCCTGCCCGTAGCGGGCAAAGAGATGATTTATCGTCAGGTGGAGAACAGCTTCACCCAGCCTAATGCGGCGATGAACATTCAGATGCTGGAATGGGCGCTGGATGTCACTGAGGGCTCACGTGGTGATTTGCTGGAGCTTTACTGCGGCAACGGCAACTTCTCACTGGCGCTGGCGCGAAACTTCCATCGCGTACTGGCAACCGAGATCGCGAAACCTTCGGTGGCGTCGGCGCAGTACAATATTGCCGCCAACCATATCGACAATGTGCAGATCATTCGCATGGCGGCGGAAGAGTTTACGCAGGCGATGAATGGCGTGCGCAGCTTCAACCGCTTAGAAGGTATCGACCTGAAGAGCTATCAATGCGAGACCATCTTTGTCGATCCACCACGCAGTGGCCTGGATGAGGAAACCGTGAAGATGGTGCAGGCGTATCCACGCATCCTGTATATCTCCTGCAACCCGCAAACCCTGTGCGACAATCTTGCCACGCTGAGTGAAACGCATGACGTGTCGCGGCTAGCGTTGTTCGACCAGTTCCCGTACACCCATCATATGGAATGCGGCGTCTGGCTCACGCGTAAAGCGTAAAACAAAACGGGAACCCTGCGGTTCCCGTTGTTGTATTTAGCTTTTGTTCCTGGCGCGGCGGAAGCGAGTGGCAATCCAGAACACCAGCGCCACCATCAAAATGGTCGGGATGAAGTTGGAACCGATATCCGGATATTCAGCACGCACCAGCGCGCTATACACCAGAATACCCAACAGGAAAAACGCCGCGGCCAGTGAAGGCATGCCATCGGGCATATTGCGGTTAAGATAACGCTGATGCAGACACCAGGCTGCGAGGCCAAGGGCGATCAGCGGGAATATCGAAAAAGGCACAAACGTACTGAACAGCACCGAAAAGGAGCCGTTGATCGCTAAACCGGTGATAAAAGCCAACAACAGGGTTCCTTTATCGCGTGGGTCTTGCTCAATCATTTCATTATCCTTATCACATTACTCTTCGGGTTTTTCCAGGGTCACCGCCAGACGTTCCTGCTCCCGGCGATACCAGTAATAAGCGCCTTTGGCGATCATGCGCAATTGCAGCACCAGGCGATCTTCCAGCTTGCGACGCTGTTCGATATCCACATCCAGCGCTTCCGCACCGGCGCTGAACACGATGGTCACCATGGCTTCGGCCTGCGCTTCGGTAAAGCTGCGCGGCATCCGATTTTCCAGCTCAAGGTAATCCGCGAGCTCAGCAATAAAGTGCTGAATTTCTCGCGCAACTGCGGCACGAAACGCGGCCGATGTTCCGGAGCGCTCGCGTAGTAAGAGACGAAAAGCGTTGGGATTGTTCCCGATAAATTCCATAAATGTGGAAACGGAGGTCTTGATGATGCTGCCGCCCTTGGCAATGCGCTGGCGTGCCTGGCGCATCAACTGGCGTAACATCAGGCCGCTTTCGTCGACCATGGTCAAACCCAGTTCATCCACATCTTTAAAGTGACGATAAAACGAGGTAGGTGCAATCCCGGCTTCACGCGCAACTTCACGCAAACTCAGGCTGGCAAAACTCCTTTCTGCACTTAACTGACTGAAGGCTGCTTCAATCAGCGTACGTCTTGTACGTTCTTTCTGTTGCGCCCTGACGCCCATTTTCCCGGCCTTTTAAGTGATCTGGAAGGCACTATAACAAACTTTTCAGCGTACAGTGGCGCAAAGTTTGTGACCGCCTGTGTACCTCACGCTTTGTCAAAACTGGGGATTTTTCGCTGTTAGAATTCAGAAGTGCGCGGTGAGATGTTAGAATCTCGTTGTAAAAATGTGATAGAAAAATAGGACGTACTGGTATGCAAAAGTCTTACGATTACGATGCCATTGTGATTGGCTCAGGTCCAGGCGGCGAAGGTGCGGCAATGGGCCTGGTGAAGCAGGGAGCGCGCATTGCAGTGATCGAACGCTACCATAATATCGGCGGCGGTTGTACTCACTGGGGGACCATCCCCTCCAAAGCTTTACGTCACGCTGTCAGCCGTATTATCGAGTTCAATCAAAACCCTCTTTATAGCGATCACACCCGACTCCTGCGCTCCTCATTTGCTGACATTTTGAATCACACCGAAAACGTTATCAGTCAGCAAACGGCAATGCGTCAGGGATTTTATGAGCGCAACCGTTGTGAGCTTTATCAGGGCGATGCCCATTTTGTTGATGCCAACACCATCGAAGTTGAACAGCCCGATGGCACCCGCGAACGCTTAACCGCAGAAAAATTCGTGATTGCGTGCGGTTCACGTCCTTACCATCCTGCAGACGTCGACTTTACGCACCCACGCATTTACGACTCCGACTCCATCCTCAATCTGCATCATGAACCTGGCCATGTGATCATCTACGGTGCCGGTGTGATTGGTTGCGAATACGCATCAATTTTCCGTGGCCTGAACGTCAAGGTGGATTTGATTAACACCCGTGATCGTTTGCTGGCATTCCTCGATCAGGAAATGTCAGATTCGCTCTCCTATCACTTCTGGAACAGCGGCGTGGTGATTCGTCACAACGAAGAGTTCGAGAAGATTGAAGGTGTCAGTGACGGCGTGATCATGCACCTGAAGTCGGGCAAGAAAGTGAAAGCGGATTGCCTGCTGTACGCTAACGGCCGTACCGGTAACACCGATTCACTGGCGCTGGAAAATGTTGGGCTGGAAGCTGATGGTCGTGGCCTGTTGAAAGTGAACAGCATGTACCAGACTGCGCAGCCGCACATCTATGCAGTGGGCGACGTGATTGGTTATCCGAGCCTGGCTTCAGCCGCCTACGATCAGGGCCGAATTGCGGCACAGGCGATCATTAAAGGTGAAGCCACTGCTCATTTGATCGAAGATATTCCCACCGGGATTTATACCATTCCGGAGATCAGCTCAGTGGGTAAAACCGAACAGCAGCTGACTGCGATGAAAGTGCCTTACGAAGTGGGTCGTGCGCAGTTCAAACATCTGGCGCGTGCGCAGATTGTGGGGATGCACGTGGGTAGCCTGAAGATTCTGTTCCATCGTGAAACCAAAGAGATTTTAGGTATTCACTGCTTTGGCGAACGTGCGGCAGAAATTATTCACATCGGGCAAGCCATTATGGAGCAGAAGAACGGCGGCAACACGATCGAGTACTTCGTGAATACCACCTTCAACTATCCGACCATGGCCGAGGCCTATCGCGTCGCGGCGCTCAACGGCTTAAACCGCCTGTTTTAACGACGTGTCCAGATGACCCTGCATGTGGGCTTTGATTGCTTCTGCCAGCTGCTCATAGCGGCTGCGCAGAGGTGATCCTGGGCGATAAACCAAAGCAATCGTGCGCTGCGGAACCGGCTTATAGCAAGGCAGATAGCACACGCCATCACGCACTCGCTCATTCGGCACCGCCAGCGAAGGCAGCAAAGTAATGCCGCTTCCTGCCGCGACCATGTTGCGTAGCGTTTCCAGGCTGGTTGCGCGGAAATGGGTATCTTCATCCGCACCGGCTTCAAAGCAGAAGCCCATGGCTTGATCGCGCAAGCAGTGGCCATCTTCCAGCATCAGCAGCTTTTCGCCGGCCAGATCAGACATCGGCACACGATCGCGATCGTGCCATGGATGATCCTTGTAAATCGCCAGCTTCATTGGCTCATCAAACAGCGGCACCTCAATAAAGGCTTCGCTCTCTTTCACCAGCGCCAGAATCGCGCAATCCAGTTTGCCACTGTCGAGTTGTGCCAGCAGTTGCTGCGTTTGCGCTTCGTGCAGGTACATTTCGAGTTTAGGGAAGGTTTGATGCAGCATGGGAATGATCTGCGGCAGCAAATACGGGCCAGTGGTTGGAATCAGACCAATATGCAGCGGTCCGGACATCGCTTCGCCCTGTTGGCTCGCCATCTCCTTCAGCACTTTGACTTCGCGCAGCACAGTTCGCGCCTGATCCACCAGCAACAGTCCAGCCTGGGTAAATAACACCTTACGGCTGGTACGCTCCAGCAGCATCACACCGAGCTCATCTTCAAGCTTTCGAATTTGACCGCTCAAGGTAGGTTGGCTGACATGACACGCATCAGCTGCACGCCGGAAATGGCGATGCTCCGCAAGCGAAACCAGATACTCCAGATCACGAATGTTCATTGATTTCCTCCAAACCACGATAGCCCGTGGCGATAGATAGAATAGCAATGAACGATTAGCCCTATCAAGCGATGAACAGGAATAATACCGGCCATAGCAAGCAATGTTGAAAAAGACGATGAGATGACGTCGAGCATCACCTGCAATCAGCGGTAAAAATCAAAGTGTTGGCCGGGAGTGCCAGCCCTTGATGATGTGCCTATAACAATATGTATTTCTGAAGCTAGAGGTTGGCGGGCTACCGAAAAGGAGCCCGCTCTTTTTTAGCCTAAACGCTTTTTCGCTTCAGCGATGGCAAATGCGACTTGCTGAGGCGACACCCCGCCCTGTGCATTACGCTTGTCGAGGCAGGATTGCAGCGACAGGATCGGATAAACGTCATCCTCAATCACCGCACTGAACTGCTTCAATTGCGCCAGGCTTAATGCTTCCAGCGCCACGCCCTGCTTGATCGCTTCAACCACGGTTTCACCAACAATGTGGTGCGCTTCACGGAACGGTACACCTTTGGCCACCAGATAATCCGCCAGTTCGGTGGAGTTGGCGTAACCCTGCTCGGCCGCTTCCTGACAACGTGGACGTTTCACCTGAATGCCGTCCAGCACCAGTACTGACATATGCAGACAATCAACCCAGGTATCGAGCGCATCGAACAGGCCTTCTTTGTCTTCCTGCATGTCTTTGTTGTAGGCGAGCGGCAAGCCTTTCAGTGTCATCATCATGCCGGTCAGTGCGCCTTGTACACGGCCACATTTGCCGCGAATCAGCTCCAGTGCATCCGGGTTTTTCTTCTGTGGCATCAATGAAGAACCCGACGTTACTTTGTCAGACAGTTCAAGGAAGCCCGCTTCGCCAGTGTTGAAGAAAATCAGGTCTTCTGCGAAACGTGAAAGGTGAATCATGCCGATTGAGGCATCCGACAGCAGCTCCAGCACGTGGTCACGATCAGACACGGTATCGAGACTGTTGCGAGTAGCAGACGCGAAGCCTAACCAGCCGGCCAGCTGCTGGCGATCGATTTCATATGCGGTGCCGGCCAGTGCGCCACAGCCCAGCGGGCTCACGTCTAAGCGCTTCAGCGTATCCTGCAGACGGCTTTCATCACGCGCCAGCATTTCTACATAGGCGAGGCACCAGTGCGCAAAGGTCACTGGCTGCGCACGCTGCAGGTGCGTATAGCCTGGCATCACCGCGTCCTGATTAGCTTCAGCGGTGGCAACGAGGGCAGATTGCAGTTCGCGCGTGGCGTCCAGCAACACCGCGACCTGCTCTTTGCACCACAGTTTCAGATCGGTAGCGACCTGATCGTTACGGCTACGGCCAGTGTGCAGTTTTTTGCCCAGTGCGCCGACTTTGTCGATCAGCTTGCCTTCTACCCAGCTATGGATATCTTCGGCATCGCTTTGCAGAATCTGCTCTGGATTGGCGTGCACTTCTGCCAGCAGTTCATTCAATGCGGCTTCCAGTTGCTGCTGCTCATCGCTGCTCAGCACATTCACGGTAACCAGCGCTTTAGACCACGCTACCGAACCGGTGATGTCCTGCTCCGCCAGACGATAGTCAAAACGCAGTGAATCGTTGAACTGTTTAAACCGTTGGTCTGCTGCCTGCGAAAAACGTCCGCCCCAAAGTGCCATCTGCTTAACTCCTGAATGCTGTTATAGAAAGGGCGGCCCGAAGCCGCCCTTGCAAAATGTGTTATCTGCCGCGGTATTACTTCTTCTGCTCGTTCAGTGCACGAATGCGTGAAGAGAGAGAGAACAGACGGATGAAGCCGCCCGCGTGGCTGTGGTCGTAAACTTCGTCTTCGCCGAAGGTCGCGAACTCTTCCGAGTACAGGCTGTTCGCCGAGGTTTTCTGAATCGCAGTGGCGTGGCCTTTATACAGCTGCAGTACCACTTCGCCATTCACCTCTTCTGCCAGGGACTCGGCAGCAGCCTGGATAGATTTACGCAGCGGCGCAAACCAGCGACCGTCGTAAACTACATATGACATTTCGTGGCCCAGCTGCTCACGCCATTTGAAGCTGTCACGATCCAGTACCAGCTGCTCAACCGCACGCAGTGCGTTGACCATAATGGTGCCGCCAGGGGTTTCATAGCAGCCGCGAGATTTGATACCGACCAGACGGTTTTCCACGATGTCGATACGACCCACGCCGTGTTTCGCGCCCAGCACGTTCAGTTTCTCCAGGCACTGGAACGGGCTCAGCTTCTCGCCGTTTACCGCAACGACACGACCTTTCTCAACGGTCACAGTGACGTTCTCTGGCTGATCTGGCGCTTCCAGTGGATCAACGGTCCACACCCAGCAATCTTTGTTCGGTGCATTCGCTGGGCTTTCCAGCACGCCACCTTCAGTAGAGATGTGCCACGCGTTCTCATCACGGCTGTAGATTTTTTCCAGTGATGCCGTCGTTGGGATGTTACGCACTTTCAGGTAATCCAGCAGCGCTTCACGTGAACGCAGATCCCACTCACGCCATGGCGCAACCACTTTCAGCTGTGGCGCCAGTGCGGTGTAGGTGGTTTCAAAACGCACCTGATCGTTGCCTTTACCGGTCGCACCGTGGCACAGCGCGTCTGCACCGACTTTCAGCGCCAGCTCAACCTGCGCTTTGGCGATGATTGGACGTGCCATTGAGGTGCCCAGCAGGTAAGTGCCTTCGTACAAAGCACCGGTTTGCAGCACGGGATACACGTATTCGCTGATGAACTCTTCACGCAGGTCAGCAACGTGACACTCAGATGCACCAGACTGCAGCGCCTTCTTCTCAACGCCTTCCAGATCGGCTGGGTCCTGGCCAATGTTGGCCACGAATGCCACCACTTCACAACCGCCGTAATTCTCTTTCAACCATGGAATGATGGCCGAAGTATCCAGACCGCCAGAATAGGCCAGAACGATTTTTTTGATGTTTTGCGTGCTCATGTCTTAAATCCTTGATTATGCGAGAATCCGGGTGCCAATCGACACGCCGTTGAAAAGGGTTGGCAGCTGTTCAGCATGGCGCCAGCTGGCGATATCAACCGGACGACCTAAAGTACGTGCGGCATCGAGTGCCGCGTTCACTTTAACGATCATGCCATCAGTAATAATGCCCTGATCGATCAGCTGCTGTGCTTTATCGGCCGTCATCTCTTCGATACGTTGACCTTTGCCATCGAGAATACCGCTGACATCTGAAAGCAGGACTAAATCAGCACCAATGGTCGCTGCCAGCGCGGTCGCTGCCTGGTCAGCGTTGACGTTCATCAGATCGCCGCCGTCAGTAATACCGATGGAGCTGATCACCGGCATATAGCCCGCGCTCAGTAAGGTATTCACCAGCGCTGGATTACCCGGCGTCGCATTGCCCACATGGCCAAGTTCCTCGTCGAACTGCGCCACGTTTACCAGGCCCGCATCACCGAGGCATAAGCCCACAGCACCAATGCCGTACTTCTTCGCCCAGGCCAGCAAGGTCTTGTTCGCTGTACCCGCCAGGGCACCAGTAATAATGTCAATCTGATCGGCTGGCGTCACGCGCAAACCGTTCTTCTTTTTCACTGGCAGAGCGAGCTTCTTCATCAGCTCGTCCACCAGGCAGCCGCCGCCGTGCACAATGATCAGCGGACGCTGATGTTCATTGCGGTAAGCCAGCAGCGCATCAAACAGTCGGGCCAGCGCTTCTTCGCTATCCAGCAGCACGCCACCCAGTTTAATGATTAATGGATTCATTGCAGTTTCCGTCCGTTAAATCAGTGACAGCGTTTCGGGGAAGCCGAAACGAATATTCAAACACTGAACCGCCTGCGAAGAGGCACCTTTCAGCAGGTTATCTTCGGCCGCCACCACAATCAGGTGCTCGCCCTGCATGGCAAAGCCAATATCGCAGAACGGCAAGCCGACCACGGCTTTCAATGCCGGGACACCTTTGTCATACACACGCACCAGCGGTTTGTCGTGGTAAGCCTTGTGGAAGGCATCTGCCACGTCTTGCTGCGTCACGCCCGCTTTCAGGCGGCAGGTGGTGGTCGAAAGAATACCGCGCGGGAAGCTACCCAGATGTGGGGTGAAAATCACAGGCGTACCGAGATGCGCCACGATTTCAGGATGATGACGATGATTGAACAAGCCATACGGCTGCAGGCTCACTTCACAGAAGCTGGTGCCGACGTTGGCTTTACGCCCTGCGCCGCTCACACCACTGGTGGCATTGATCACCGGCCATTGTGCATCGTTAAGCAAACCGGCTTCGACCAGCGGCTTCAATGACAATTGTGCAGCCGTTGGATAGCAACCCGGCACAGCAACCAACTGTGCATCTTTGATTTTGTCATGCTGCCATTCGGCCAGGCCGTAAACGGCTTTATCCAGCCAATCCTGATGTTGATGGCTGAAACCATAATATTGAGTATAGAAAGCATCGTCGTTGACACGGAACGCACCGGAAAGGTCAAACACCACACAGCCTGCTTTGAGGAATTCGGGTGCCAGATCGTGGCTGACTTCATGCGCGGTCGCGAGGAACACCACATCGACTTTGTCTGCCCACTCGGAAGCCTCACTCAGCGGCTGCAGCGGCAAATCGACAATGCCTTTCAGCTGCGGATGCAGATCGGAGAGTAATTTTCCGGCGTCCGGGCTTTGCGCTGAAACCGCCAAAGCGGTTATGTTCATATGCGGATGGCGATTCAGGTAAGTGGCAAGCTCTACGCCAGCATAACCACTGGCACCAACGATCAGCGTATTCAACATCAGGCTGTAACCCTTTTTACAGTCACTCATTCCGGGTCGCGGCTTTGCCCCGTTGCCCACGATGCCGTTTGCAGATGATTTTACGCTTCACTTGCAAACGACGTTATTGTATTTTTATTCACTATTAATGCATGAATATTGATACATCCTAACCCAAGGACCGTCAACAGTGAAGACAAAATTACCACCTTTTATCGAACTCTACCGCCAGCTGATTGCCACACCATCGATCAGCGCCACTGACAGCGCGCTGGATCAGAGCAATGAAACTTTAATCAATTTGCTGGCGGGCTGGTTCCGCGATTTAGGCTTCAGTGTTGAAGTCCAGCCAGTCCCGGGTACGCGTCATAAATTCAATATGCTGGCACGCAGCGGTTTGGGTGCTGGCGGCCTGCTGCTGGCAGGCCATACCGATACCGTTCCGTATGATGATGGCCGCTGGACGCGCGATCCTTTCACCCTGACCGAGCACGACAACAAGCTATACGGTTTAGGTACGGCGGATATGAAAGGCTTCTTTGCTTTTATTCTGGATGCGCTGCGTGACGTTGACGTGACCAAACTGAGCAAGCCACTGTACATCCTCGCCACCGCCGATGAAGAGACCACCATGGCCGGTGCGAAGTACTTTTCCGAATCCACCCAGTTGCGTCCAGATTGCGCCATCATTGGTGAGCCGACCTCACTGAAGCCGGTGCGCGCGCACAAAGGTCATCTGTCGAACGTGATTCGTATTCAGGGTCAGTCAGGCCACTCCAGCGATCCTTCACGCGGTGTGAACGCCATTGAGCTGATGCATGAATCCATTACCCAGCTGATGCAACTGCGCAATACCCTGAAAAATCGCTATAACCACGATGGATTTGCGATTCCTTACCCGACCATGAACTTTGGTCACATTCACGGTGGCGATGCCGCGAACCGTATCTGCGCCTGCTGCGAATTGCACATGGATATTCGTCCGCTGCCGGGCTTAACTCTGAGCGATTTGGATGGCTTGCTGAATGAAGCCTTGGCGCCAGTAAGCGAACGCTGGCCGGGGCGTTTAACGGTAAGTGAACTGCACCCGCCGATTCCTGGCTACGAATGTCCGGCCGATCATGAGCTGGTGAAAGTGGTAGAGAAACTGCTGGGCGTGCCGACTGAAGTGGTGAACTATTGCACCGAAGCGCCTTTTATCCAGCAATTGTGTCCAACGCTGGTTTTAGGTCCAGGATCGATCAATCAGGCGCACCAGCCAGATGAATTTATCGATACCGCATTTATTAAGCCAACTCATGCGCTTATCACGCAGGTTGTTCAGCATTTTTGTCACTGATTAACAATAAATGGGGCAATTCACTGTTAAAACAGTAAATTGCCCGGTCATTGTTCGGGATTTGATAATAAGAATAACTTATCTCGCTTCCTCCCAAGTTAATTCTATGAATTTCCGGTAGTTAGCAGCGAATTATCGTCAATTTAAGTCAATTGACGAACAGGAAGAACCGTGGCTAGATAAAAGACGATGTTATGCCCGTTGGGTGTAAGGGTACTTTCAAGACGATAAGGGTGTCAGGGTCAAATGAACGAACAATATTCCGCAATGCGAAGTAATGTCAGTATGCTCGGCAAACTGCTCGGGGATACGATAAAGGATGCACTGGGAGAGAACATCCTCGATCGGGTGGAAACCATCCGCAAACTCTCTAAGTCCTCCCGCGCAGGCAATGACACCGATCGTAAGGAACTGCTGAACACGCTGCAAAACCTGTCTAATGACGAGTTACTACCTGTTGCACGCGCGTTTAGCCAGTTCCTCAACCTGACCAACGTGGCAGAGCAGTATCAGACCATCTCCCGCAGCGGCGATGGCGCGAATAATCCGGAAATCCTGAAGAAGACCTTTGAGCGTCTGAAGCAGCAAAACGACATCAGCGAAAGTTCGATTCGCCAGGCGATCGAAGAACTGTCGCTGGAGCTGGTGCTGACCGCTCACCCAACGGAGATCACCCGACGTACGCTGATCCACATGCTGGGCGAAGTGAATAGCTGCCTGCAGCAACTCGACCACAGCGATCTCTCCGATTACGAGCGCACGCAAGTCATGCGTCGCCTGCGTCAGTTGGTCGCACAAGCCTGGCATACCGATGAAATCCGTAAGTATCGTCCAACACCGATTGATGAAGCCAAATGGGGCTTTGCCGTGGTCGAAAATAGCCTGTGGCAAGGCGTACCGGCATTCCTGCGCGAGCTGAACGAGCAGGTTGAAGAGACCTTTGGTATTAAGTTGCCCGTCGATTTCGTGCCGATTAAATTCACCTCGTGGATGGGCGGCGATCGCGACGGTAACCCGAACGTCACCGCACCTATCACACGCCATGCGATGCAGTTGAGCCGCTGGAAAGCCGCCGATCTGTTCCTGCGCGACGTGGGCGTGCTGATTTCTGAACTGTCGATGTCCGAATGCAGCGATGAAGTACGCGAGTTGTGCGGCGATCCAGAAGCGCTGGAACCGTACCGCATGATTCTGAAGCGCATCCGTGGCCAGCTGATGACCACGCAAGCTTATTTAGGCCGTCGTTTGAAAGGCGAGCGCCTGCCGCGCCCTGCCGATCTACTGGTCTCGAACGATCAACTGTGGCAACCGCTGTTCGCCATCTATCAATCTCTGCAACAGTGCGGCATGGGCATCATCGCCAACGGTCAGTTGCTGGATACGCTGCGTCGCGTGAAGTGTTTCGGCGTGCCGTTGGTGCGCATCGATATCCGTCAGGAGAGCACCCGTCACACCGAAGCGATTGCCGAAGTGACGCGCTATCTGGGACTGGGTGACTACGAAAGCTGGTCAGAAGCCGACAAACAGGCGTTCCTGATCCGCGAACTGAATTCCAAACGTCCGCTGCTGCCGCATCAATGGGAGCCGGGCGACAACACCCGTGAAGTGCTGGACACCTGTAAAGTGGTGGCTGAAGCGCCGCAGGGTTCCATCGCCTCCTACGTGATTTCGATGGCGAAAACGCCATCGGACGTGCTGGCGGTGCACTTGCTGTTAAAAGAAGCCGGTATTCCTTACGCGATGCCGGTAGCGCCACTGTTCGAAACCCTCGACGATTTGAACAACGCCAATGACGTCATGACGCAGTTGCTGAATATCGATTGGTATCGCGGTTTCATCAACGGCAAACAGATGGTGATGATTGGTTATTCCGATTCGGCGAAAGATGCCGGCGTGATGGCCGCCAGCTGGGCGCAGTACGAAGCACAGGATGCGTTGATCAAGACCTGTGATAAAGCCGGCATCACGCTGACGCTGTTCCACGGACGCGGCGGTTCCATCGGCCGTGGCGGCGCACCGGCACACGCAGCACTGCTGTCGCAACCGCCGGGCAGCCTGAAAGGCGGCCTGCGCGTGACCGAACAAGGCGAGATGATTCGCTTCAAATATGGTTTGCCAGAAGTCACCATCGCCAGCCTGTCGCTGTATACCGGTGCGATTCTGGAAGCCAACCTGATGCCACCGCCCGAGCCTAAGCGCGAGTGGAAAGAGATCATGAACGGTTTGTCAGCCCATTCCTGCGCCATGTATCGCGGCTATGTGCGTGAAAACCCGGACTTCGTACCGTATTTCCGTTCGGCCACGCCAGAGCAAGAGCTGGGTAAACTGCCACTCGGTTCACGTCCGGCGAAGCGTCGTCCTACCGGCGGCGTGGAATCACTGCGTGCGATTCCGTGGATCTTCGCCTGGACGCAGAACCGCTTGATGCTGCCAGCCTGGCTCGGTGCCGGTGCGGCGCTGCAGAAGGCGATGGACGAAGGGCATCAGGACCAGCTGGAAGCGATGTGTAGCCAATGGCCGTTCTTCGCCACCCGTCTGGGCATGCTGGAGATGGTGTTCTCGAAAGCTGACCTGTGGCTGGCGGAGTATTACGATCAGCGTCTGGTTGATAAATCACTGTGGCCGCTGGGTCTGCAGTTGCGCGATCAGCTGGCTGCGGATATCAAAGCCGTGTTGACCATCGCCAACGATGCGCATTTGATGGCTGACCAGCCATGGATCGCCGAGTCTATCGCGCTGCGTAACGTTTACACCGATCCGCTCAACGTGTTGCAGGCTGAACTGCTGCATCGTGCACGTGCGCAGGAAGAGCGTGGTGACGAGCCGGATGCGCGTGTTGAACAAGCGTTGATGGTGACGATTGCGGGTGTAGCAGCGGGTATGCGTAATACGGGCTAGTGGCGTAAAACGCTAATCACGAAGGGGCCAATGTGCCCCTTTTTTAATGGGTGTTGCGCGTCGCGGGAAGAGGCGGCAATTACGTAAAGCCGCTATCTCGTCCCTGATCGCTCGGCGTGCGCCATCCCTGGCGCCCAACGCTTTACTCCATTTGCCGCCTCTTCCCGCTGGGTAACATGGTGCCAATGAAAAGAGGGCACATTGGCCCCCTCATAATTCTATTTAATAAAATCAGTTCGTTAAGGTCGGACGCACACCCAGCGTGTGACAGATGGCGTAACTCAATTCTGCGCGGTTCAGCGTGTAGAAGTGGAAATCCTTCACCCCTTCGCGTGACAGGATTTTCACCATGTCCATGGCGATATTGGCGCCGACCATTTTGCGGGTTTCTGGATCGTCATCCAGTCCGGCAAACATCGCATTCATCCAGCCCGGCACGCGCACGTTAGTCATGGTGGCAAAGCGCTGCAGCTGTTTGAAGTTAGATACCGGCAAAATGCCCGGCACGATTTCGACATCAATGCCTGCCGCAACACAGCGATCGCGGAAGCGCAGGTAACTCTCAACATCAAAGAAGAACTGCGTGATGGCGCGGTTGGCACCGTTATCGACTTTACGCTTCAGGTTGATCAAATCCGCTTGCGCACTTTTCGCTTCAGGATGCACTTCCGGATAAGCGGCTACGGAGATATCAAAATCGCCCACTTCTTTAAGCAATTCAACCAAATCAGCGCCGTACATCTCAGGCTTGCCGCTACCCGGAGGCAAATCGCCGCGCAGAGCCACGATGTGACGGATACCGTTATCCCAGTAATCGCGCGCGATGGTGCGTAACTCATCACGCGTGGCATCAATGCAGGTCAAATGAGGAGCCGCTTCCAGGCCGGTGCGCTCTTTAATGCCTTTGATGATGCTGTGTGTACGGTCGCGTTCGCCAGAGTTCGCACCGTAGGTGACAGAGAGGAATTTCGGTTTCAGGATGCTCAGTCGATCAATCGAACTCCACAAGGTTTCTTCCATTTCACTGGTGCGAGGCGGGAAAAATTCAAAAGAGACATTAATTTGCCCGTTCAGCTCAGCCAGGCTTTGGTTCAACGCTTCGCGCTGATTGGCGTGAAAGAAACTCATCCAGATTACCTCGTCGTCACATATCGATTAACTTGCGGCCTGCGAACATCTATACGTTTAGACGTCCAGATGTACAAAATGAACCATTAGCGCGTTAGCGTCAACTTAAAATTAATGTACAGGCGTGACAAATATTCAATCAAGTTGAAAGAGTTTCATGTTCGCGAAGAGGGTGAAAAGCGCAGACGGCGGGCACCGTCTGCGTTGCAAGGCAGACTACAGCAGTTGTGCGAGACGATTGATATCCGATTGTAACGCACCGGCTGTCACATCACGGCCGGCGCCCGGCCCGCGGATCACCAGCGGATTATCACGATACCAGCGGCTTTCGATAGCAAACACGTTATCGCACGGCAGCAGTGAAGCCAGCGGGTGTTCCGGACGCACCGCTTCCACCCCCACACGGGCCTTTCCGTTGGCATCGAAACGTGCCACATAGCGCAGCACCAGGCCCATCTCCTGCGCCGCTTCAAAGCGTTGCAGCATTTGGTCATTCAACTCGTCGGCATTCTCGAAGAAGTGGTCAATCGATTCTTCTTCGCAATCCGACGGCACCAGCGATTCAACACGCACCTGATCCGGCTCGATGTCATAACCGGCTTCACGCGCCAGGATGACCAGCTTGCGCATCACATCCTGCCCCGACAGATCTACGCGCGGATCGGGTTCGGTGAGACCTTGCTGCCAGGCCTGATCCACCAGCTCACTGAACGGCACGGTGCCATCAAATTGCAGGAACAGCCAGGACAGCGTGCCGGAGAAAATACCACTGATGGCCAGAATGCTGTCGCCGCTTTCGCGCAGATCGCGCACCGTATGGTTCACCGGTAATCCTGCGCCTACCGTGGCGTTATATAGCCAGTGACGACCGGTTTTGGCGAACGCATCACGAATCTGCCGCCAACTCTGGCTGCTGGATGCGCCTGCGACTTTGTTCGCGCTAATGACATGGAAACCGTGGCTGGCAAAATCAAGATATTGCTGTGCCAGCGGTGCGCTGGCGGTGACGTCCAGCACCACTAAATCATCGAACGGATGGGCGCGCATCCACAGGAACAGCGACTCTTCATCGCGTTCTTCGGCTTCGTCATCAAAAAAGGCGAGCGCACGGCTGGCTTCCAGACCTTCGTAGCTCAGCAAACTACGACTGCTATCCGCCACGCCTGCCAGCACATACTCAAAGCCGGTACGCGCCGATAAGCCTTCCTGCTCGCGGGCAAACAACTCCAGCCAGCGTGAGCCGATATTGCCTTTACCAAACAGCATCAGACCGATGCGCTTTTCCGCGCGGAACAATGACTGGTGCAGCCCCTGAATCAGGTGCTGCGTCGGTCCTACGCGCAGTACGGCAACAATACTGATGTGATCTTCTGACTGCCAGACAAACTCAACCGGCTGGTCTTTGATCTGTTGCCAGAAACGATGGCTATGGAGCGGGTTACGCGTCACGCCTGCGCCGACCAACGCCACCAACGCTAAGCCATCGCGCAGTTGCAGATGACCCGGCAGCGCAGCGTCCTGCAACAAATTGAATGCGCTGTTCACCACTTCGGAGGTGTAGCAGAGTTGCAGCAAACGGCGATCGGGATGGACACCCATCGCCAGCGGACGCAGTTGCGCACGCTTCAGCAGCAGATCGATCTCTTTCTGCTGCGTTTTGAAATCGTGGTTTTCTGGGATGTGAATCTCTACCAGGCACACATCGTCGTGGCTGGTGACAATACGCGCGCCGGTACCAGAAGCCAGTACGCGCTCAATGCGCGTTGAGCCCTGCTCAGGTTGATAGCTGCAACGCAACTGCAGATCGATATCGCTATTCGACACGGGCTGCAGCGTACGTGTATGCAATACCGGTGCGGCCAGACGCGCCAGTTCGCTGGCCTCATCTAAGCGCAGTAAAGGCAGCAAACAGGCGTCGGACACTTTACGCGGATCGGCGCTATAGACACCGGCCACATCGCTCCAGATGGTGACACGGTTTACGCCTGCCAGCGCACCGATCTGCGTGGCTGAGTAGTCCGAACCATTGCGACCCAGTAACACCGTTTCACCGGCATCGCTACGGCTGATAAAGCCGGTTACTACCAAACGCTTATGAGGATGCTGAGCCAGCAGCGCCTGTAGCAATGGCCAGGACTTGCCTTCATCGACCTGTGGCTGCGCAGCACGTTCGGCACGCAGAAAGTCACGCGCGTCCAGCCATGCAGACTCGATATCACGCTGGCTCAGCACTGCCGCCATCAAGCGTGCCGACCAGATTTCACCGTGCCCCACCACTTCGGCATACACCGCATCGGTGATAGCGCCGTCAAGCAGTGCCGCCAGACGTTCTAAATCGCGAATAAAGGCAGCGGTCAGCGTTTCAGCAAATTCAACAGGCAACAGCGCAGCGATCAGTTCGCTGTGAAAACGGCGTAAAGCTTGTTGCACCTGATGGGCAGATAAGCGATCGCTCTGGCTCAGTTTAAGCCAGCTAATCAGCTGGTTGGTGGTGCTGCCTGCGGCAGAGACCACCATTAAATCGCCCGGCTGGCTGTAATCCGCCATGATGCTGGCGACACGTTGATAACAACGTGCATCCGCCAGGCTACTGCCACCAAATTTATGCAACTGCTTGTTCGGCGTTCCCGCGCCTGCTGAACTTGTCATGCTTACTCCTCGGCTGCGATCCGGAATGCATTATCCAGATCGGCGATTAAATCTTCGTGATCTTCAATTCCGACAGAAATACGCAGCAGCGTTTCTGAAATACCCGCTGCCGCGCGCGCTTCCGCAGACATGCCGGCATGCGTCATGGTCGCGGTGTGCGAAATCAGGCTCTCCACGCCACCCAGGGATTCCGCCAGCGTGAACAACTGCAGCGCTTTCAGGAAGCGGCGCAGACGCGCTTCATCAGCGTCAAGTTCAAAGCTGAGCATCGCACCAAAGCCACGTTGTTGACGCACCGCGTACTCATGTCCGGCATTTTCCGGCAGAGACGGATGATACAGTTTTTTCACCAGCGGTTGTTGCTTCAGGTAATCAACAATCGCCAGCGCATTACGCTGCGCTGCCGCCATACGCGGCGCCAGCGTGCGCAGACCGCGCAACAGCAGGTAGCTATCAAACGCTGCGCCGGTTACACCAATATTATTCGCCCACCAGGCAAGATCCGTGGCCATCGCCGGATCTTTAGAAATCACCGCTCCGGCCACCACATCCGAGTGACCATTCAGGTATTTGGTGCAAGAGTGGATAACCAGATCGGCTCCCAGCGCCAGCGGATTTTGCAATGCCGGACTCAGGAAGGTGTTATCCACTACACTGATCGCACCCGCTGCACGCGCCGCCTGGCAAATGCCGGCGATATCTACCACGCGCAGCAGCGGATTGCTTGGGCTCTCCACCAACACGAGTTTGGGTTTCTCGGCCAGCGCGGCTGCCAGCGCGGCTTTGTCACCCTGATCGACAAATTTCACGCGATAAGCACCGCGTTTGCTCAGGCTGTCGAACAGGCGATAGCTGCCGCCGTAGCAGTCATGTGGGGCAACCAGCAGATCGCCCGGCTTCAGGAACACGGTGGTCACCAGATGAATCGCTGACATCCCGGTATTGGTTAATACCGCGCCCGCACCGCCTTCCAGTTCTGCCAGCGCGCGTTGTACCACATCACGCGTGGGGTTACCGCGACGTGAGTAGTCATGTGCACGCGGTTCATTAAAGTCGAGGAAGTTGTAGGTGCTGGAGAGGTGAATCGGTGGGACAACGCAGCCATATTGCTCGTCATCATTCAAACCGCTGCGTACTGCGATGGTTGCCTGTTTACGCGTCATGGTGCTTACTGTTCCTGAAGTGTAATAAGAAGTGGCAACAGGATAACATTCAGCGCATAGACGTCAATACATCTGGACATCTAAATGTCTTTGCGTATAGATTGAGCAAATCATCAATACCCGCTAAAATTACGCGTCATCGCCTGGTGTTCAGCGCGCTTTCCTGTGAAAAGCGATGCGTAAGCATAAAACCGGCAGTTTAAGCGGTCAGGCATCGAAAAATCGGGCATAATCAACGGATTTCCCCATATTCAACTTTTATTGATTAAGGTAACCCATGGCTGAATGGAACGGCGAATATATCAGCCCTTACGCTGAACACGGCAAGAAGAGCGAGCAGGTTAAGAAGATTACAGTTTCTATCCCGCTGAAAGTGCTGAAAATTTTAACGGATGAACGCACGCGCCGTCAGGTGAATAACCTGCGTCATGCCACAAATAGCGAATTGCTGTGCGAAGCCTTTTTGCATGCTTTCACCGGGCAGCCGCTGCCAAATGATGTCGATTTGCGCAAAGAACGTAGCGATGAGATTCCGGAAGAAGCTAAGCAGATTATGCGTGAGATGGGCATCGATCCCGACACCTGGGAATACTGAGTCCAGAAACAAAAAAACCCAGCCAAGGCTGGGTTTTTTCTTGCTGCCGAATCCGAAGATTCGATGGCAAATAATCTTATTTCTTGCTGCCTGGGATGCTGAAACGCTTGTTGAAGCGATCAACACGACCACCAGAATCAACAACACGCTGCTTACCAGTGTAGAACGGGTGGCATTTGCCGCACACGTCCAGGTTCAGGGTACCAGTCATGGTTGAACGGGTGTTGATCACGTTGCCGCAAGAGCAGGTGATGGTCACAGCTTCGTATTTCGGGTGAATACCTTGTTTCATGGGAGAACCTCATAAAAGGCCGTGTCGCTCTCCGTGCCAGGCGAACCTGCACAGCACCACACGCGGTTAATAATTAAGTGTATCTTTGACAAGTCATCTCATCAAAGGCGGCATAGTATACAGAAATTGACCGCACCAGGCAAATATTAGCTGTTTATTCTCTGAGCCACTGGGAGGCAGTAAACGTCCTCATCCCACTACATCTGATGGAAAGAGCGTGCGCAGCCAATGTGTCTATGCGCTGTGGCGGTGGCGGTGGCGGTGGCGGTGGCGTGAAGTATGACGAGGGTTGCATCAGCGTGTACACTACTTCTCCTTATTACAGTACCGGATAGAGATCGACATGCCCGTTGTTCAGGTTGCCCTGCCCGTTCCGCTGCCTCGCCTGTTTGACTACCTTCTGCCCGCCGATGCGGCGCAGCCGGTGGTGGGCGCGCGCGTCAGCGTGCCGTTTGGCAATCGTAAAATGATCGGCATCGTGGTGGCTGTAAAGGAAACCAGCGACCTGCCTCTGGCTCAGCTCAAACCGCTGGAGAGCGTGCTGGACGATCAAAGCCTGTTCTCTCCAGCGCTGTGGCGCATCCTTAACTGGGCCGCCAGCTATTACCATTCGCCGCTCGGCGAGGTGCTCAACCATGCTCTACCTGTGCTGCTGCGTCAGGGCAAACCGGCGCAGGAAACGCCGTTGTGGCAGTGGGTGGTCAACGACGCCGGACGCGAAGTGGCCATGGAAAGCCTGAAGCGTGCACCCAAGCAGCAGCAAGCTTTAGCGGCACTGCGCCAGCAACCTCTCTATCGCCATCAGGTCAGTGAACAGGATCTGACTGACGCCGCGCTGCAATCATTGCGTGCCAAAGGTCTGTGCGATCTGCGTGAACACGCACCGCAGATGCACGACTGGCGCACCATCTTTGCGGTGAAGGGCGATCGCCTGCGTCTCAATACCGATCAGGCGATGGCCGTCGGCGCGATGCGCAGCGAAGATGATCATTATGCAGCGTGGTTGCTGGCAGGCATTACCGGTTCGGGCAAAACCGAAGTCTATCTCAGCGTGCTAGAGAATGTGCTGGCGCGCGGCAAACAGGCGCTGGTACTGGTGCCGGAAATCGGCCTGACACCGCAAACTATTGCACGCTTCCGTGAACGCTTCGATGCGCCGATCGATGTGCTGCACTCGGCACTCAATGACAGTGAGCGTCTTGCGGTATGGCTGCGTGCGCGCAGTGGCGAAACCGCGATTATCATCGGTACGCGTTCCGCGCTGTTCACACCGCTGGCGCGTCCGGGGGTAATCATTATTGATGAAGAACACGACAGTTCGTACAAGCAGCAGGAAGGCTGGCGCTATCAGGCGCGCGACCTGGCGGTGTTTCGCGCTCACGAAGAAGATATCCCGATTGTGATGGGTTCTGCCACACCGGCGCTGGAAACGCTGCACAATGTGCGCGTCGGCAAGTATCGACAGCTCAATCTTACCAAACGCGCGGGCAACGCCAAACCGGCACTGCAACAGCTAATCGACCTTAAAGGCCAGCAGCTTAAGGGTGGGCTCGCGCCCGCATTGCTGGGCAAAATGCGCCAGCACCTGCAGGCCGATAATCAGGTATTGCTGTTCCTCAACCGCCGCGGATTCTCGCCTGCATTGATGTGCCACGACTGCGGGTGGCTGGCAGAGTGTCAACGCTGCGACAGCTATTACACGTTGCATCAGCATCATCGTCAGCTGCGCTGCCACCACTGCGACAGCCAGCGCCCGCTGCCCAATCAATGTCCGGGTTGCGGTTCCACACACCTGATGCCGGTCGGCGTCGGTACAGAGCAGCTTGAGCAGCAGCTCAGCACACTCTTTCCCGGCGTACCGGTGTCGCGCATTGATCGCGATACCACCAGCCGCAAAGGTGCACTGGAGCAGCATCTGGCGGATGTGCATCGCGGCGGTGCCCGCATTCTGGTTGGCACACAGATGCTGGCAAAAGGGCACCATTTCCCCGACGTGACGCTGGTTTCCCTGCTGGATGTCGATGGCGCCTTATTCTCCGCCGATTTCCGCGCCACCGAACGCTTTGCTCAACTCTATACCCAAGTGGCCGGGCGCGCCGGGCGCGCCGGTAAACAGGGTGAAGTACTGCTGCAGACGCACCATCCCGAGCATCCGCTGTTGCAAACGTTGCTGCATCGTGGCTATTTCGCCTTTGCCGAGGAAACCTTGCTGGAGCGCCAATCGGTGCAGCTGCCGCCGTGGACCAGCCACGCGCTGTTCCGCGCGGAAGACATGGACAATGCGCAGGCCGCTGAATTCCTCACACAGCTGCGCAATTTACTCGAAGCCAGCCCGCTGAAAGATGAGGCTATGTGGCTGATGGGTCCGGTTCCGGCATTGGCACCAAAGCGCAGTGGGCGCTGGCGCTGGCAACTGTTGCTACAGCATCCTTCGCGTAAACGCCTGCAACAGCTGCTAAGCAGTTCGCTACCGCTGATCTCCACCCTGCCCGCCGCGCGCAAAACCAAATGGACACTGGATATCGACCCCACCGAGAGTTAGGCCGCATCACATCTGCGAGCCAGATCGAAAAAAGTCGCACAAGTCACAATTTTTATGCAAATTAAGTAACAACCTCACCCGACGTTGGGTTATCAATAGTGCCCATCCCGGCTGAAGCCCGGCAATGTCTGAAAATCAATGCGCTGTACCGCGTCAGGAGTTATACGTTGGACCAGAAGCAACCTTCATCTGCTGCCACCATGAAAGATGTGGCCGAGAAAGCCGGCGTCTCTACCGCCACGGTTTCTCGCGCGCTGATGAACCCGGAAAAAGTCTCGGCTGCCACCCGGCAGAAAGTAGAACAAGCGGTGATTGATGTCGGCTATGCGCCACACGGGCTGGCGCGCAATGCCAAACGCGGCGAAACGCAAACCATATTGGTAATAGTGCCGGACATCTGCGATCCGTTCTTTAGTGAAATCATCCGTGGCGTCGAAGTCACCGCGGCGCAGGAAGGCTATCTGGTGTTGATTGGCGACTGCGCACATCAGGATCAGCAGGAAAAAACCTTCCTCAACCTGATGTTGACGCGCCAAATCGACGGCATGGTGCTGCTGGGTTCACAACTGCCGTTCGATGCAGGAATTGAAGATCAGCGTAACCTGCCGCCGATGGTGATGGGCAACGAATTCGCCCCGGAAATGGCTCTGCCTACCGTGCATATTGATAACCTGACGGCGGCATTTGAAGCTGTCAATCATCTGCTGCAACTCGGTCATCGCCAGATTGCCTGCATTACCGGGCCGGAACATATCCCGCTCAGCCAGTATCGTTTACAAGGCTACATTCAGGCTCTGCGCCGCAGCAGTATCGCCATTGATCCCACGATGATTGTGCACGGTGATTTCACCTTCGAAGCTGGTGCCAGTGCGCTGAAACAGTTGATGAGCTTACCGCAGCCGCCGAAAGCCATTTTCTGCCACAGCGACTTGATGGCATTAGGTGCAATGAATCAGGCACGAAAGCTGGGCATGCGCATTCCGCAGGATCTTTCCGTGGTGGGATTTGACGATATCGAACTGGCGCAGTATTACGATCCCCCACTCACCACCGTGGCACAGCCGCGATTTGCCATTGGTCGAGAGGCGATGCTGCTGTTGCTGGATGAACTGCAGGGCAAACGCGTCAACAACGGCTCACGTTTACTCGACGCGGAATTACGCGTGCGCGGAAGCACCGCACCCGCCACAAAAACGGGAAAAATGGTCTAGGCTTCACTGCATTTTCAGCGGATTCTGAAGGCAGACTCTGCTGGTCAAAGTTCCAGCCCTTGAGTAACATGACGCATTCGTTGCCGGGCAATTAACAGAACTTTTACACCCGTCTTAATTTAGGGTTTCGCCCATTGGCATTTTTTTGAAGGGTATCAGAACGAAAGTGGCACAGAGAGATTATGTAGGCCGCGGGCGTTCAACAGGGACGCGTCGCAAAAAACCCGCTGCAGGCCGCAGTAAGAAAAGCAAAGGCGGCTCCGGCACGTCAAAGTTGATGATCGTACTGGCCGTGGCCGTGCTGGTCACCTTTGCCGGTGGTTTATGGTTCATCTCTCATCATAAAAAAGAAGAGACTGAGGTCATTCCGAATCATAAAGCCAACGGCAACGGCCTTCCGCCTAAGCCGGAAGAGCGCTGGAAATACATCAAAGAGCTGGAAAATCGCCAAATCACCGTGCCGACGCCGACTGAACCGTCTGCTGGTGGTGGTGTGCAATCACAAACACAGCTGACGGATGAGCAGCGCCAATTGCTGGAACAGATGCAGGCTGATATGCGCCAGCAACCGACGCAGCTCAACGAAGTGCCGTGGAACGAACAAACTCCGGCACAGCGTCAGCAAACTCTGCAACGCCAGCAGCAGGTTCAGCAACAACAGCAACAGATGCAGCGCCAGCAGCAACAGTTACAGCAGCAACAACGTCAACAACAGTTGCAGCAACAGCAGGCGACGCGTCAACAACAACAGCCAGCGCCGATAACGCGTGAACCAGTGCAACAGCCGAAACCCCAGGAAACGGCAAAAGCGAAACCGGAAGAGAAAGCCGCTTCGCAGCGCTGGATGGTGCAGTGTGGATCGTTCAAAGGCACTGACCAGGCAGAGTCTGTGCGCGCAGGTCTGGCTTTTGAAGGTTTCGAGAGTCGTATCACCACCAGCGGGGGCTGGAATCGTGTGGTAATCGGGCCGTTTAAAGATCGCAGCAGCGCTGACAGCACGGTCAAACGCTTACACAGCTCCGGACACGGAAGCTGCATTCCTCTCGCTTTACCTTAAGTCATTCGCCTCGCGGCAAGTGCGTGAATCCCCTGAGCTTGCATCAGTAAGTTACAGGGGTGAACGCACCTCGCCAACGTACCGGCCATTTCAAGTAAGACAAATCTCGGGGTTGAAACCCTTCAAACCTACCCCATATCTGGTTGCATGATACTCCGCGCTCTGTGCGCGAAGTTCCTTATCCACTGCAACAAGGGGTCTGCCCGTGACAACAATAGTAAGTGTACGACGCAACGGCCGAGTCGTGATTGGCGGTGATGGCCAGGCTACGCTCGGCAATACCGTGATGAAAGGCAACGTGAAGAAAGTGCGTCGTCTCTACAATGATAAAGTGATCGCTGGTTTTGCTGGCGGCACCGCAGATGCCTTCACCCTGTTTGAACTGTTCGAGCGCAAGCTGGAAATGCATCAAGGCCACCTGGTGAAAGCCGCGGTCGAACTGGCAAAAGACTGGCGTACCGATCGCATGCTGCGCCGTCTTGAAGCGCTGCTGGCGGTAGCTGATGAGAACTCCTCACTGATCATCAGCGGTAATGGTGACGTCATTCAGCCGGAAAATGATCTGATTGCTATCGGTTCTGGTGGGCCTTACGCCCAGGCAGCGGCTCGTGCCCTGCTGGAGAATACCGACATTGGTGCGCACGATATCGTTGAGAAGGCGCTGAACATCGCTGGCGATATCTGCATTTACACCAACCACAACATCAACTTTGAAGAATTACCGTCTAAGGCTAAGGACTAAACATCATGTCTGAGATGACTCCCCGCGAGATTGTCAGCGAGCTTAACCGCTTTATTATCGGCCAGGACGGCGCAAAGAAGGCCGTGGCGATTGCGCTGCGTAACCGTTGGCGCCGCATGCAGCTCGACGAAGAGCTGCGTCATGAAGTGACGCCAAAAAACATCCTGATGATTGGCCCGACCGGTGTCGGTAAAACCGAAATCGCGCGTCGTCTGGCAAAACTCGCCAACGCGCCTTTCATCAAAGTCGAAGCCACGAAATTCACCGAAGTGGGTTACGTGGGGAAAGAAGTCGACTCAATTATTCGCGATCTGACCGACTCTGCCATCAAAATGGTGCGCAGTCAGGCCATCGAGAAAAACAAATACCGCGCCGAAGAGATGGCGGAAGAGCGCATTCTTGATGTGCTGATCCCACCAGCGAAAAATAACTGGGGCCAGGCTGAGCACACTGCCGAACCTTCTGCGGCCCGTCAGTCTTTCCGCAAGAAACTGCGTGAAGGCCAGCTGGATGATAAAGAGATTGAGATCGATCTGGCCGCATCCGCAGCCGGTGTTGAAATCATGGCGCCTCCAGGCATGGAAGAGATGACCAGCCAGCTGCAGTCGATGTTCCAGAACCTCGGCGGACAGAAGCAGAAAGCGCGCAAGCTGAAGATCAAAGAAGCCATGAAGCTGCTGATTGAAGAAGAAGCGGCAAAACTGGTGAATCCGGAAGAGCTGAAGCAAGACGCCATCGAAGCCGTTGAGCAGCACGGTATCGTGTTCATTGATGAAATCGATAAGATCTGTAAGCGCGGCGGCCAGAATGCGGGCGGCCCGGATGTATCACGCGAAGGTGTACAGCGCGACTTGCTGCCACTGGTGGAAGGCTGCACCGTGTCCACCAAGCACGGCATGGTGAAAACCGACCACATTCTGTTTATCGCTTCAGGCGCGTTCCAGGTCGCCAGCCCATCAGATCTGATTCCAGAACTGCAGGGTCGCTTGCCGATTCGTGTAGAGCTGCAGGCGCTGACCGTGAATGATTTCGAACGTATTCTGACGGAGCCAAACGCTTCTGTGACCGTACAGTACAAAGCACTGATGGGCACTGAAGGCGTGAACGTTGATTTCACCGAAGACGGCATCCGTCGCATCGCCGAAGCCGCATGGCAGGTGAACGAAACGACTGAAAACATCGGTGCGCGTCGTCTGCACACGGTGCTGGAGCGTCTGATGGAAGACATCTCCTATGACGCCAGCGATCGCAACGGCGAATCCATCACCATCGATGCTGATTACGTAGGCAAGCATCTGGACGAATTGGTTGCCGACGAAGATCTCAGCCGCTTTATTCTGTAAAGGTTCCATCGTTATCCGCTGCCCGGCCACTGTGCCGGGCATTTTTTTACGCAGGATATTGATGCAGCGCTTTTTTTAGCGGGTGATGATTTTGCCAACAATCGTCAGATAGCGATATACTTACCGCTCCTGTGGCAAACAGACGATACCCTCATGAAATACGATACTTCCGAACTCTGTGACATCTACCATGAAGAAGTGAACGTGGTTGAACCGCTCTTTTCCAATTTTGGCGGACGCACCTCATTCGGTGGGCAAATCACCACAGTGAAATGTTTCGAAGACAACGGCCTGCTTTACGATCTGCTGGAAGAGAATGGCCGGGGTCGCGTGTTAGTGATTGATGGCGGCGGCTCGGTACGTCGTGCTCTGGTTGATGCGCAACTGGCGCGTCTGGCAGCGCAAAACGAGTGGGAAGGCCTGGTGATCTACGGCTCAGTGCGTCAGGTGGACGATCTGGAAGAGCTGGAAATTGGTATTCAGGCGATTGCCGCGATTCCGGTCGGTGCGGCGGGAGAAGGGATTGGCGAAAGTGACGTGCGCGTTAACTTTGGCGGCGTAACCTTCTTCTCTGGAGACCATCTTTATGCCGATAACACCGGCATCATTCTGTCGGAAGACGCCCTCGATATCGAGTAAGCCTCAACAAAAACGGGTGCCGCAGCACCCGTCATGGGTTTAAGCATAGACGCTTAAACCTCTTCCATTTTTCCCAACAGTGCACGCAGACGCTCCTGCCACACGTGCTGTTCTTCTTTCAGATGCTGGTTTTCACGCACCAGTGCATCCTGGTTGCCGGAAGCCTGGCTAGCTTCGTTGCGCAGCGTATTATTCTGATCTTTCAGTTCTTCGATTTCCATCTGTAGCAGGGTGATGGTATCAATCGCCTGCTGTACTTTGGCTTCCAGTTTCTCGAACACTTCAAATGACATCTTTATGACCTCTCCTAAATCTCTTGCAAGGCGTTGATGGTGCTGGGACTGCCTTGTTATGGTGCGTCCAGCCACGATGTCCCGATTGTATGTAGCCACACCCCGCAAGTCCAGCGACACAAGGCCTGCACGGGCAGTCTGTAACACTTTTCAGTTAATGCTTAAAAAAATGCTCACGATCGCGCATTTTTGCGCGCGGTCACGATATTGGACTTAAGTAAAGCAGGGTTAATGGCCCTTAAAGAAAGGTAAAAGACGCGAAAACGCGCATTTTTATGACGGAGTACACATATTTCGATTTCGCTATTTCTCGTTTATGCTCGTTAACGATAAATTCACATCAGCCCTACATAAGAGCTGGGTGACTCATGGATTGAGAACAAAAACTGATAAAATTTAACCTCGCTTCAGGAATGCCATTATGAGTCAGACAACGAACACACTAAAAGGTCAATGCATCGCCGAGTTTCTCGGTACCGGTTTGATCATCTTTTTTGGTGCAGGCTGTGTTGCTGCATTAAAACTGGCTGGTGCCGCATTCGGTCAGTGGGAAATCTGTATTATCTGGGGTCTTGCTGTCTCCATGGCCGTATATCTCAGTGCGGGCGTATCCGGCGCGCATTTGAATCCAGCGGTAACGGTCGCGCTGTGCCTGTTTGCTAACTTTGAAGGCCGCAAAGTGCTGCCTTACATCCTGGCGCAGGTTGCCGGTGCCTTCTGTGCGGCGGCGCTGGTTTATGGCCTCTACTACAATTTGTTCTTTGATTATGAAGCCAGCCATCAAATGGTGCGAGGCAGCGTGCAGAGCCTCGATCTGGCCGGTATCTTCTCAACCTACCCTAACCCGCACATCAGTGTCGGTCAGGCGTTCCTGGTTGAGATGGTGATTACGGCGGTACTGATGGCGGTGATCATGGCGCTGACCGATGACGGCAATGGCGTACCACGTGGTCCACTGGCTCCGCTGTTAATTGGTCTGCTGGTTGCCGTGATTGGTGGTTCAATGGGCCCGCTCACCGGCTTCGCACTCAACCCGGCGCGTGACTTCGGTCCTAAGCTGTTCGCCTTCATCGCAGGTTGGGGTGATGTGGCCTTCACCGGCGGCAAAGATATTCCTTACTTCCTGGTTCCGATTTTTGGCCCACTGGTGGGTGCTTGCCTCGGAGCCTTCGGTTACCGTTCACTGATTGGCCGTAACCTGCCGGTCAACGTGGCGGAAGCCAGCAAAACAGAAAAACCGGTCGCACGCGCTGAGCAGCGTAAAGCGTAAGTTTCATCGTTAATCATCAGGAAAATAAAATGACTACGACTGATAAAAAATACATTCTCGCGCTCGATCAGGGCACGACCAGCTCGCGTGCCGTGGTACTCGATCATGACGCGAACATCGTCGCCGTCTCGCAGCGCGAATTCACCCAGATTTACCCGAAAGCGGGCTGGGTAGAACACGACCCAATGGACATCTGGGCGTCACAAAGCTCAACGCTGGTCGAAGTGCTGGCCCATGCCGACATCCGTTCTGATGAGATTGCCGCGATTGGTATCACCAACCAACGTGAAACTGCCATCGTGTGGGATAAAGAGACCGGTAAGCCGATCTATAACGCCATCGTCTGGCAGGATCCACGTACAGCGGACTATTGTAACAAGCTAAAGAAAGAGGGTCTGGAAGAGTACATCCAGCATACCACCGGTCTGGTGATTAACCCTTACTTCTCAGGCACCAAAGTGAAGTGGATCCTCGACAACGTTGAAGGTGCGCGCGAGCGTGCAAAACGTGGCGAGCTGCTGTTTGGTACCGTTGATACCTGGCTGGTATGGAAAATGACCCAGGGGCGTGTGCACATCACCGACCACACCAACGCCTCTCGTACCATGATGTACAACATCCACAAGCTGGAGTGGGATGAGCGTATGCTGGAGATCCTCGATATTCCGCGCGAAATGCTGCCGGAAGTGAAAGGCTCTTCTGAAATCTACGGCCAGACCAACATCGGGGGTAAAGGCGGTACGCGTATTCCAATCGCGGGTATTGCAGGTGACCAACAGGCAGCCCTGTACGGCCAGCTGTGCGTACAACCGGGTATGGCGAAAAACACCTACGGTACCGGCTGCTTCATGTTGATGAACACCGGCACCGAAGCCGTGACTTCAACGCACGGTCTGCTGACTACCATTGCTTGCGGCCCGCGTGGTGAAGTGAACTATGCACTGGAAGGTGCGGTGTTCATCGGCGGTGCCTCCATTCAGTGGCTGCGTGATGAGATGAAGCTGATCAGTGATTCAACGGACTCTGAATACTTCGCCCTGAAAGTGAAAGACACCAACGGCGTCTACATGGTGCCTGCGTTTACCGGTCTGGGTGCGCCTTACTGGGATCCGTATGCCCGTGGCGCCATCTTCGGTCTGACGCGCGGTGCCAACGCAAATCACATCATCCGTGCAACCCTGGAATCGATTGCTTATCAGACACGTGACGTGCTGGAAGCGATGCAGAACGATGCGGGCACCCGTCTGCAATCTCTGCGCGTGGACGGTGGTGCGGTCGCCAACAACTTCCTGATGCAGTTCCAGTCAGACATTCTCGGTACGCGCGTTGAGCGTCCGGAAGTACGTGAAGTGACCGCGCTGGGTGCAGCTTACCTTGCTGGCCTGGCGGTGGGCTTCTGGAGCGATCTGGAGGAAGTACGTGCGAAAGCGGTCGTTGAACGTGAGTTCCGCCCAAGCATCGAAACCACCGAACGCAACGTGCGCTATGCAGGCTGGAAGAAAGCCGTGGCGCGTGCGCAAGCGTGGGAAGACGCTGAGTAATACCTTTGACCCGCGGCACCCTGCCGCGGGTTTTTCTCCCCGCCCTGCTTTCCCCTCCGTGTTACACTGCCTGCCTGTTTTTTATCAGGTGCAACCATGAAACGAGAACTCGCGATTGAATTTTCCCGTGTGACCGAAGCCGCTGCATTAGCGGGCTATCACTGGTTAGGACGCGGCGATAAAAATGCGGCCGACGGTGCAGCCGTCCACGCCATGCGCATTATGCTCAATACCATTGATATCGACGGTCAGATTGTGATTGGCGAAGGCGAAATCGACGAAGCGCCGATGCTCTATATCGGTGAAAAAGTCGGTACCGGCCGTGGGGATGCGGTGGATATCGCTGTCGATCCTATCGAAGGCACACGCATGACGGCGATGGGTCAGGCCAACGCACTGGCAGTATTAGCCGTGGGCGATAAAGGTAGCTTCCTGCACGCACCTGATATGTACATGGAAAAACTGATTGTCGGGCCCGGCGCGCGCGGTGCTATCGATCTCAACCTGCCGCTCGAAGCCAATCTGAAGAACATCGCCATCGCTCTGGATAAACCCCTCAGCCAGCTGACCGTGTCGATTCTGGCTAAGCCGCGCCATGACGCGGTGATCGCTCAGCTCCAGCAGCTCGGCGTGCGTGTGTTTGCCTTCCCGGATGGTGATGTTGCGGCCTCGATTTTGACCTGCATGCCTGACAGTGAAGTGGATGTGCTTTACGGTATCGGCGGTGCGCCAGAAGGTGTGGTGTCCGCTGCAGTGATCCGTGCAATGGATGGCGACATGCAGGCTCGCCTATTGGCGCGCCACGACGTCAAAGGCGACAGTGAAGAGAACCGTCGTTTGGGCGAGCAGGAGCTGCAACGTTGTGTTGAAATGGGCATTAAAGCCGGAGAAGTGCTGAAGCTGGAAGAGATGGCGCGTAACGATAATGTGATTTTCGCCGCCACCGGTATCACCACCGGTGACCTGCTCAAAGGCATTACACGCAAAGGCAACATCGCTACCAGCGAAACCCTGCTGGTGCGCGGTAAATCACGCACCATCCGCCGCATCCAGTCGATCCATTATCTGGATCGCAAAGACGCGGCGCTGCATCAGTTTATCCTGTAATCGCCTGTTTGCCGCTCTCCGGATGACGTGAGAGCGGCCACCAGCACAGCAGCATCACCAGCGATGTGACAAACATCAGCATGCCGAGGCTCGACTGATCGTGCTGCGGCAGTAGCGCCGACAGCCAGGCAATTACGCCAGAGCCCAAATTCTGTATGCCACCAATCAGCGCGCCCGCACTCCCTGCTAACCATGCATACGGCTCCATCGCACCGGATGTTGCCAATGGGAACAGCATCCCGGCACCAAAGAAGAACAGTGCGGCAGGCACCAGCAGTGTCCAGATATTCATGATGCCGAACCATGCCGGAATCCACATCAGCAGACCCGCCAGCAAGCAACTGTTCACGCCGTACCACATCAGCGTATGCCAGGACTTCTGCTCGCGTCCGGCAAACCACGCACCAAAAAAGGCGGCCGGGATTGGCAGGATAAACAGAATGCTGACGGTGATGCCATCCAGACCGAGCACGCCCCCCATCAACACGCCACAGCTGGCTTCAAACACAGCGATGCCTGCCAGGGCGCCCACCAGCAGCAGCAGATAGCGGATAAAATTCCCGTCGCTAAGTAAGGTGGCATAACGGCGCAGAAACGGTGTGGCAGGCGTATCCACGGGACGCGTTTCGGGTAGCCAGCGCGCCATGGAAGCTGTGACGCCGACGCACAGCAACAGCAGAAAGGCAAAACAAGCGTGCCAGCCAAACAGGTGCGTCAGTAGCGCGCCAATCACCGGTGCCAGCAGCGGGCTCACCAGAATTCCCATATTCAGCAGACTATTGGCCTGGCGCAGGGCGATACCGGAATAGAGATCGCGCGGCATAGTGCGCGCCATCACCCCCGCGACACCCGTACCCAAACCCTGCACCGCGCTGCCCAGCACCAAAATCTGCAGTGATGGCGCAAACATGGCGATCAATGCCCCCACGGCAAAGATCGTCATACCGATAAGGATCACCGGACGACGGCCAAAGCTATCTGACAACGGACCATAGATCAGTTGTGATCCACCATAGGTCATCAAATAAGCGGCCATGACCTGCTGCATGCTGCCACTGCGTACGTTCAGGGCTTCGGCCATGTTCGCCATCGCCGGCACATAGATGGTTTGCGCCATCTGTCCGACCGCCACCAGCACGATCAGCATGAATAACAGGAAGCGGTTTTGTGTTTTATTCTTCAACATGGAACAAAATGTCTGCCTGAGAAACAAAATAAAAGCAGCACTAAAAAAGGCTGCTGGCGATTAATGGCGGCAAAAATATCAGGATTGCATGACAAATCGAGAGGTGAGTGCAAAGCGACTGGCGCAGTGGTGTCAAGATTACGTACCGGGTCGTAACACGACCGCTACAGTTGATGTGGAGTGCGCATGATTTGTCGCTGAGAGCCCTTTACTCTCCGCCGGGCTGGAAATTTGAGAGGGGGCTGACGATGATAGTGATACGCCTGAATAATCAATAATAAGGAGCGATCATGGCAGAGTGGATCAATGCGGAAGTGAAAGAAGTGAAAAACTGGACCGATGCACTGTTCAGCCTGCGCGTTACCGCGCCGATTGATACCTTTACCGCCGGGCAGTTTGCCAAGCTGGCGCTGGAAATTGATGGTGAACGCGTGCAACGCGCCTATTCATATGTGAATGCACCGCGCGATCCCTTACTGGAGTTCTATCTGGTCACGGTGCCAGAGGGTAAGCTCAGTCCACGTTTGCAGGCATTGCAGCCTGGCGATCAGGTGATGATGACCAAAGAAGCCGCCGGATTCTTTGTACTCGATGAAATTCCCGACTGCAGCACGCTTTGGATGCTGGCCACTGGCACGGCGATCGGTCCTTATTTATCGATTCTGCAACAGGGCGAAGGCCTGGAACGGTTTGATAACATTGTGCTGGTGCATGCGGCACGTTTCGCCGATGACCTGAGCTTCCTGCCGTTGATGCAGCAGCTGCAACAGCGTTATCAGGGCAAATTGCATATTCAGACGGTGGTGAGTCGCGAAGAGATCGCCGGTTCGCTGCACGGTCGTGTTCCGCAGCTCATTGAGAGCGGTGAACTTGAACGTGCGGTGGGTTTGCCGATGACCGCTGACACCAGCCACGTGATGCTGTGTGGTAACCCGCAAATGGTGCGCGATACCCAGCAATTGCTGAAAGATACGCGTGAGATGCGTAAACATTTCAAACGCAAACCCGGCCATATGACCAGCGAGCATTACTGGTAATCCATGCGGTGTGAAGAATGTCAGACTTTTCCCTGTGCGGGTTTTGACTTTGGTCGGTAAAAACCGTTCTAATCGTGGGCTAAGTGAATGATTTAGGGCCGAAGCAATGAAGAACCTGCCAGTCGCGCTGCTCTTGAGCGTCGCGCTGACATTTCCCGCCTGGGCGGAGGATGCGACACCGCAGGATCGAAGCGATCACCTGCCTGCCGCCCCTTATCTATTGGCAGGTGCCCCCACCTTCGATATGACCATCGCGCAGTTCCGCGAGAAGTACAACGCAACGAATCCGGACCTGCCGTTGCAGGAATATCGTGCGATTGATAATCGAGACGATAAAAGCAACCTGACGCGCGCCGCCAGCAAGATCAATGAAACACTCTATGCTTCTACCGCGCTGGAGCAGGGCACCGGAAAAATCAAAACGCTGCAAATTACCTGGCTACCGGTTCCCGGCCCGGATATGAAAGCCGCGCAGGCACGTGCGATGGATTACATGACAGCATTATTGCGATTTTTTGTCCCAGGTTTATCGCCTGCAGATGGACGCAAAAAGCTTGATGCATTGCTCAGCGCAGGCAAAGGCGCACGCTATTTTGCCAGTACTGAAGGCGCATTGCGTTTTGTGGTCGCGGATAACGGTGACAAAGGATTAACCTTCGCGGTTGAGCCAATAAAACTGGCGCTCGCGACCCCTTGATCACCGCGGCAAAAATGACGAAAAGCAAAGCCAGCGACACGTTTGATCTCTATACTGTCTGGCAGACATCGCTGCCCGATGGCAGCGCTATTTCATGAATCGCGTTATGCGGAGGAAAGAATGCGACATCCACTGGTTATGGGTAACTGGAAACTGAATGGCAGCAAGCACATGGCAGGCGAGCTGATTGAAGGTCTGCGCAAAGAGCTGTCTGGTGTTGAAGGTTGTGGCGTAGCAATTGCTCCACCCACTCTCTATCTTGACCTGGCAAAACACGCCGTCTCCGGCAGCCACATTGCACTGGGTGCACAGAACGTTGACGTTAACCTGTCTGGCGCATTCACCGGTGAAACCTCCGCAGAAATGCTGAAAGATGTCGGCGCGAAATACATCATCATCGGCCACTCTGAGCGTCGTACTTACCACAATGAAAGCGACGAGTTCATCGCGAAGAAATTTGCTGTTCTGAAAGCAGCGGGCCTGGTACCAGTCCTGTGCATCGGTGAAACTGAAGCAGAGAACGAAGCGGGCAAGACTGAAGAAGTGTGCGCACGTCAGATCGACGCCGTGCTGGAAACGCAGGGTGCGGCTGCGTTCGAAGGCGTGGTTATCGCTTATGAGCCAGTCTGGGCGATCGGGACCGGCAAATCCGCTACACCTGCGCAGGCCCAGGCCGTGCACAAATTCATTCGTGACCATATCGCGAAGAAAGATGCGGCGATTGCTCAGCAGGTTATCATTCAGTACGGCGGTTCTGTTAACGACAAAAATGCCGCAGAACTGTTCACCCAGCCAGATATCGATGGCGCGCTGGTTGGCGGTGCTTCACTGAAAGCCGATGCGTTCGCAGTGATCGTGAAAGCAGCTGCAGCAGCGAAAAACGCCTAAGTTTTTTCGGTGTAGAACAAGGCGGCTGATGAGCCGCCTTTTTTATTGCCAGAGATTCGTACTGAGACATGTAACGCATACACTGAGGAAGATGTGATGAAACAGTTCTGGAACCCCCCAGCGTGCTTATACGTTTCATTGAAGCTTTATATTGGAAGCCATGGTTAATGGTTCAAAATCTGGCATTGGTGGTCCTGCAACTCCTCCGCAGAACCGCTGTTTAGCATTAACCAGTTACGTTCCAGCGCCAGCAACGCTAAGCGCCCATCCGGTAATTCCGCCAGTGCCATCCCATATTTTCCCATCTCGCTGCGCGCATTAGGCACTTCAGTCGCCAGACGAATAAAGACACTTTGCTGCGCCAGTTCAGCCGTCGACAGTGTGCGAATCAAATAGCGATGTTTGCGCAGCGTGGCTGGTTGCCACTGTTCATTGAGCTTAGGGCTTAACGCATCAAGCCGCTGGCGCACATCAGGACGCAGACAGGAGATGTGGATGTGCAGTTGATTCTGCGTACGGCCATATTGCGCATTAATCGCCAGTGACAGCACGCTATCATCAATCGGTGCACCGCGTTTTTTGGCCAACAGACTGCGCTGCAGCCAGGCGGCGGCAAACAGATTGGGCGTGGTGGGTTCGAGAATAATCGGGCTTTCCATGCCAGTGATTTTTTCAATCGGCATCAGTAAATACTGCAGTGGACCGTTGAGGTCTTTCAGCGTGACATAACCCTGTGCCGTATTCACTTGCTGACAAGGGGCGGGATTGCCACTCTTCGCCAGATTGGGCTCGCACTTTTCACTGATGATCTGCCAGAGGGCATTGGAGTTTTTCTGGAAATGGAAGGCGCTGACGATCAGTCCGACAATCAGCACCAGCAGTAAAACGGTTAGCAACTTCAGGGTGCGACGACTTCCCTGCATGGCCGAATTCCTCTGTTCATCACCTGCCAGCATCCTCGCCTGCCGTCCGGGCAATGTCACGGACTTTTACTGCACTGTAATGCAAAACGGCCAGCATCAGGCTGACCGTTTCAGTTTGATGCGATGAGGATTACGGTTTCATGACCTGATCGTAACTACCACCATCGGCGAAGTGCGCTTTCTGCGCTTGCGTCCAGCCACCGAACTTGCTGTCGATAGTGAACAGTTTCACCGGCGCAAAGGTGCTGGCAAACTTTTTCGCGACTTCAGGATCGCGTGGACGATAAAAGTTTTCCGCTGCGATGGTCTGGCCTTCTGGTGAGTAGAGATACTTCAGGTAATCTTCGGCAACTTTACGCGTGCCCTGCTCATCCACCACCTTATCGACCACCGAAACGGTTGGTTCTGCCAGAATCGATTCGCTTGGCGTGACGATTTCGAACTTGTCTTTACCCAGCTTGTTCACTGCCAGATACGCTTCGTTTTCCCAGGCAATCAGCACATCGCCGATGCCACGTTCTACGAAGGTGTTGGTGGCGCCACGTGCACCCGAATCCTGCACTTCTACGTTCTTGAACAGCGCCTTCACATACGCCAGCGCTTTGGCCTGGTCACCGTTGTTTTGATCCAGTGCCCAGCCCCATGCGGCCAGATAGTTCCAGCGTGCGCCACCTGAGGTTTTCGGGTTCGGGGTGATCACCGATACGCCGGGTTTAATTAAATCGTTCCAGTCATGAATGCCCTTCGGGTTGCCCTTACGGACCAGGAACACGATGGTGGAAGTATAAGGGGCGGAGTTGTCTGGCAGGCGCTTAATCCAGTTTTTATCGATCCGTCCACGGTCAGCAATAGCATCCACGTCAGACTGCAGCGCCAGGGTCACGACATCAGCACGAATGCCGTTGATCACAGAGGTCGCCTGCTTCCCTGAACCGCCATGAGACTGACGGATCACCACATTGTCACCCGTTTCCTGCTTGTAGTGTGCGCTAAACGCTTTGTTGTACTGCTCATACAGCTCACGCGTTGGATCGTAAGAAACGTTTAACAGCTGGATATCCTTTGCCAAAACACTGGTGGAAGCCAGTAACAGGGTGACACCAATACTCCACTTGTTCATTGCTTGCTCTCCCGAGGTCGTTATAGAACAAGACTGACATAAACCAATTCAATGATTAAAGAATTAAAAATAAGTGGTTATAACTGGAGAGAATATAAGTGGGAATAAAAAAGGGCACGGTGGAGGCCGCGCCCTGATTTAGTTTGATTAGTAGAGTTTTTTCGCCGTATCCAGCCAGTCGCGCTTGAATGGGCGCTTCATGTTTTCAATAGCATCGATGATGTCGTGATGCACCATCTTCTCATTCTGAATACCGACACAACGTCCGCCGTAGCCCTGCAACAGCAGTTCGATGGAGTAAGCACCCATGCGTGAAGCCAGAATACGGTCGTAAGCACATGGTGCACCGCCACGCTGAATATGCCCAAGCACCGTTGCACGTGTTTCGCGTTTGGTTTCTGCTTCGATGTAATGCGCCAAATCGTCGATATCACAGATGTGTTCGGTAATGGCCACAATGGCGTGTTTTTTACCTTTGGCGATACCCGCTTTGATCTCTTCGACCAGTTCTTCACGGGTATAAGGAATTTCCGGCAGCACGATGAATTCACAACCGCCGGCGATGGAAGCAGCCAGAGTCAGATCGCCGCAGTAACGCCCCATCACTTCCACGATGGAAATGCGCTGATGCGAAGAGGAGGTGTCGCGCAGACGGTCAATCGCTTCAACCACGGTTTCCAGCGCCGTGAAGTAACCGATGGTGTAATCGGTACCGGCAACGTCATTATCGATGGTGCCTGGCAGACCAATGCACGGGAAACCCATTTCCGTCAGACGTTTGGCACCCATGTAGGAACCGTCACCGCCGATGACCACCAGCGCGTCAATGCCGCGCTTCTTCATGTTCTCAATGGCAACCTGACGAACTTCCTCATTACGGAAATCCGGGAAGCGCGCAGAACCGAGGAAAGTGCCGCCACGGTTGATCATGTCGGACACGCTGTATCGGTCGAGATTGATCATACGGTCTTCATACAAACCCAGATAGCCGTCGTAGATACCAAAAACTTCAAGGCCTTCACTCAGCGCGGAACGGACAACTCCGCGGATGGCTGCGTTCATGCCTGGGGCGTCACCGCCGCTGGTCAGTACTCCGATTTTTTTGATCATGACAACCTCTGGATTGTTCAAAACTAAGGATTATTCCTGCCTGCCGACCGGTGTAAACCCGCTCACGATCGTGCGGCTTAATAGTTGCAGATAGTATATCAAAGGCTTGATGCTGAATTGATTCAGGTCAGACAAGTTTTCGCTATTTTTTTACAGAGTTGTTAGCGTTACGTCATTTTTATAACGCAACGCCATGATATTTAAACGCTAAAACTGGAAAAAGCCTTGCTGATTTTCAGGCACCACCGAACAGGGATCCTGATGGATGATAACATCCGAACCGGGAAACTTAAGCCGGAGTGCTTGCTCGATCTGATCCGCTACCTGATGCGCCTGCACCAGCGGCAGGTGGTCATCCATTTCCAGATGAAGCTGGATAAAACGGGTTGGCCCGGATTGACGCGTACGCAGTGCATGGGCACCGCGCACACCTGGCCAGTCGCTAACCAAATCGATAATCGCCTGCTTCTCTTCTTCCGGCAATGCGCGGTCCAGCAAAGATTGCACCGCTTCATAACCCATGCGCAAAGCGTTATAGAGGATGTACACCCCAATCCCCAGCGCAAAGAGCGCATCTGCCCGGACAAAACCATAGCTGCTTAACACCAAAGCCACCAGGATCGCGCCGTTCATCACCACGTCAGATTGATAGTGCAGCATATCCGCACGTATCGCCTGGCTGCGTGTCCGACGCACCACCCAGCGCTGGAAAGTCACCAGTAACAGGGTGGACAAAAGGGCGACCACAGTGACGACGATACCGACCAGCGGCGCACGTAATATATTGGGTGAGGCCAGATGCTGAATACCCGTGAGAAATAAAAACAGTGCCGAGCCGGAAATAAACATGCTTTGTGCCAGTGCGGCAAGCGACTCCGCTTTACCGTGGCCGAAGGTGTGATCAGCGTCCGCAGGCTGGAGTGAATAGCGCACCACCAGTAAATTGGTGAGCGATGCAGCGATATCCACCAGTGAATCGACCAGGGCGGCCAACATACTGACTGAGCCAGTCAGCCACCAGGCAAAAATTTTCACGATCAACAGTAATGTCGCCAGCGTCGTTGCCGCCAGCGCCGCGCGGTTGACGAGTTTCGCGTAGGAGGGATCCATGCCATGCCTCATAGAAGCGTCTGCTCAGCGCAACGCCTTTAGTCACATAATGGCTCAAGTTTATCATCGGCAAGCGTAAGCTGCGTGAAATGAATATTAAGGTGATGATGCAGCACAGGATTGGCAGATAAAAAAAACCCCCGCATCATGCGGGGGAAGACAGGGATGGTGTCTATGGCAAGGAAAACAGGGATACTATGTTACTGGTTACTGCTGGTACTACTCACTGCATGCAGCGGTGATGATGGCTGCAATCCTGAGAGCTGACGCATATCATTAAGTCGCCGCTCATAATTCTTCTGCAATGTCGCTTGCTGTGCAGGCGTTAGCAGGTGATACATCTGGTTGCGAACCCGAGCCATCTCAACTTGCAGTTCTATCTGCGCGCGGGCTTGTTTCTCTGCCTGCTGTCGGATAGCCGATTCGTTAAATTTGTCTGCAATGACAAGGTCATGCATAGTTTCAATATCCTGAACGCTCATAGCCGGGCGCTCATGTCGTGCTTGCTGCATCAGGTCTCGCATCTGTTGCCGCTGTTGTTCAGTCAGCTCAATGCCATCGAACATGTGGCTTTGCGGATTTTGCGTCATACTGCCTGTCGTCAATCCGCCGTTATGATGCATCTCGTCAATCGTCGTCGTGTCTGCTGCTTCTGCGCTGGCGTGACTGAGAACCATCGCTGAGGCAATGACGACGGCGGTTAAGTAGCGCATCGTTTACTCCCAGTTCGTTCCGTTTTGCGATTCAACGAGAGCTAGTGTACGGCGATAGCTGCAAACATCCGTCAGGGGGTGTAAAACTACGTAAAGCGTTGGATTGCAAGTCAAGGAACACGGTATTTTGCCTGCGGAGGGCAACAAAAAATGAATAAAATCCTGTTGGTTGATGACGACCGCGAATTAACTTCGCTGCTTAAAGAACTGCTTGAGATGGAAGGTTTTGAGGTGATTGTCGCCAGCGATGGCGAGCAGGCGCTTAACCTGCTGGATAACAGCGTTGACTTGTTATTACTCGACGTCATGATGCCGAAGAAGAACGGTATTGATACGTTGAAAGAATTACGACAACAGCACCAAACTCCGGTCATTATGCTGACCGCTCGTGGTAGTGAGTTGGATCGTGTTCTTGGCCTTGAGCTGGGCGCGGATGACTATCTACCAAAACCGTTTAATGACCGTGAACTGGTGGCGCGTATTCGGGCTATTTTGCGCCGTTCAAACTGGAGCGAACAACAACAGCAGCATGACAATAGTTCACCCACGCTGGAAGTGGATTGCCTGCGCCTCAACCCAGGCCGCCAGGAAGCCAGCTTCGATAGTGAAACGCTGGATCTGACGGGCACGGAATTCACTCTGCTCTATTTGCTGGCACAGCACTTAGGTCAGGTCGTGTCGCGTGAGCACCTCAGTCAGGAAGTGCTGGGTAAACGCCTGACGCCGTTTGACCGCGCGATTGATATGCACATTTCAAACCTGCGTCGTAAATTGCCGGAACGTCGTGATGGTCATCCGTGGTTTAAAACGCTACGCGGACGCGGCTATCTGATGGTTTCGGCATCATGATTGGAAGTTTGACCACCCGCATCTTCGCCATTTTCTGGCTCACCCTGGCGCTGGTGTTGATGCTGGTTTTGATGGTGCCCAAACTCGACTCACGCCAGATGACTGCACTGCTGGAAAGTGAGCAACGACAGGGCACCATGATTGAACAGCATGTTGAAGCTGAGTTATCGCAAGATCCCCCTAACGACCTGATGTGGTGGCGAAGGCTCTTTCGCGCCATCGACAAATGGGCCCCACCCGGCCAACGCTTGTTATTGGTAACCAGCGAAGGCCGGGTGATCGGGGCGCAGCATAATGAAATGCAGGTGATTCGTAACTTTATCGGCCAGTCTGATAATGCCGATCATCCGCAGAAGAAAAAGTATGGTCGTGTGGAGATGGTGGGCCCGTTCGCCGTGCAGGATGGTGAAGATAACTATCAGCTCTACCTGATCCGCCCCGCCACCAGTTCTCAACTGGACTTCGTCAATTTACTGTTCGACCGTCCGTTATTGCTGTTGATTGTCACCATGCTGATTAGCTCGCCACTGCTGTTATGGCTGGCGTGGAGCCTGGCGCGCCCAGCTCGCAAGCTTAAACATGCTGCCGATGAAGTGGCGAGCGGAAACTTACGCCAGCATCCTGAACTGGAATCCGGTCCACAGGAATTCCTGGCAGCAGGTTCAAGTTTCAACCAAATGGTGAGCGCACTTGAACGCATGATGACCGCACAGCAGCGTTTGTTATCCGATATCAGTCATGAATTACGCACGCCACTGACACGTTTGCAGTTGGCTACCGCCCTACTGCGCCGTCGCAATGGTGAAGGTAAAGAACTTCAGCGTATCGAAACGGAAGCCCAGCGGCTTGATGGCATGATTAACGATTTGCTGGTGCTCTCACGCACTCAGCATAAAAATGCCTTAGTCAGTGAAGCGATGAAGGCGAACCAGCTGTGGAACGGTGTACTGGAAGATGCCAAATTTGAAGCCGAGCAGATGGGTAAAACCATGGATGTGCCGTATCCGCCTGGTCCGTGGCCACTGTACGGCAACCCGCATGCCCTGGAGAGCGCACTGGAAAACATCGTGCGTAATGCGCTGCGTTATTCCCACACGCATATCAGCGTGAGTTTCTCGGTGGATATTCAGGGTATTACCGTTCACGTTGATGACGATGGCCCAGGCGTCAGCGCTGAAGATCGCGAGCAGATTTTCCGCCCCTTCTATCGCACTGATGAAGCACGCGACCGTGAATCTGGTGGCACCGGTCTCGGACTGGCGATTGTGGAAACAGCCGTGCAACAGCATCGCGGTTGGGTGAAAGCCGATGACAGCCCATTAGGGGGGCTGCGCCTTACACTCTGGTTGCCGCTGTACTCCGCTCGTCAATAATTTGCTATGCTTCGGCCCTCGTTTCCGGGGGCCTTATGCTGAACATCGTTTTATTTGAACCAGAAATTCCGCCAAATACGGGCAATATCATCCGCTTGTGTGCCAATACAGGCTTCCAATTGCATCTGATTGAGCCGCTGGGCTTTGCCTGGGATGACAAGCGCCTGCGCCGCGCCGGGCTCGATTATCACGAATACACCTCACTCAAAAAACACGCCAATTACACTGCGTTTATCGAGTCTGAAGCACCACAGCGTCTGTTTGCACTCACCACCAAAGGCACACCTGCCCACAGCGCTGTGAGCTATCAGAAAGGGGATTATTTATTGTTTGGACCTGAGAGCCGTGGTTTGCCGGCAGAGATACTGAACGCGCTGCCAGCAGAGCAGAAGATCCGCATCCCAATGATGGCTGAAAGTCGCAGTATGAATCTGTCGAATGCGGTATCTGTGGTGGTGTATGAAGCGTGGCGCCAGCTTGATTATGCTGGCGCACTGATCAAGAGCTAAATTCCGTCGCCGTACTCGAAGCCCGCGCCGTTGAAGAGTTGGTCCATATCCATCGAAGGTTTATCGCTGGTGGGTTTGCCAACGATACGCGCAGGCACACCGGCTGCCGTGGTATGCGGCGGCACCGGTTGTAGTACCACCGAACCCGCACCAATTTTCGCGCCGCGCCCCACTTCAATGTTACCGAGAATCTTGGCACCTGCGCCAATCATCACACCTTCACGGATTTTCGGATGGCGATCGCCGCTGGTTTTTCCGGTACCGCCTAGCGTGACCGACTGCAAAATCGACACGTCATTTTCCACTACGGCGGTTTCACCAATCACGATACCGGTAGCATGATCGAGCATGATGCCGCGACCAATACGGGCTGCCGGGTGGATATCCACTGCAAAGGAGACGGAGATTTCGTTCTGCAAATAGACGGCTAACGCGCGGCGGCCCTCTTTCCAGAGCCAGTGGCCGATGCGATAAGCCTGTAATGCATGGAAGCCTTTCAGATACAGCAATGGCGTTGAATACTTATCAACGGCAGGATCGCGCTGGCGCACGGCTTGAATATCGTAAGCTGCAGAGACAATCATCTCTGGATCTTCGCGATACGCTTCCTCAACGATTTCGCGTACCGCAATGGCTGGCATGATCGGGTTGGCGAGTTTGTTCGCCAGCATGTAGCTTAGTGCACTGCCAAGATTTTCGTGCTTCAGCAAAGTCGCGTGATAAAAACTGGCCAGCATGGGTTCACAATCAGCCAGCGCTCTGGCTTCAGCTTTGATGTTGTTCCAGACCAGTTCTAACTCTTCTAACGACATTGCTCTGTGCTCCCGATAAAAAAAGCGCCTGAGAGGCGCTGCAGGTGATTTAGCTGAGCATCCTGCTTCAGCTTTGGCTGTTTTCGTCCTTCCTTGCACGGCCAAGTAAACTCAATGCTGCCTCTCGCGCCGATTTTTCGCAATACAGTACCTGATAAATCTGCTCGGTTATCGGCATTTCAACACCCATTCTCGCCGCCAATGCTTTGACTTCTTTGGTGTTTCGGTACCCTTCTACAACTTGTCCGATAATGCGCTGCGCCTCATCAACGCTCTCGCCTTGTCCCAGCATCATGCCAAAACGACGATTGCGGGATTGATTATCGGTACAGGTCAGCACTAAATCGCCCAGCCCCGCCATGCCCATAAAGGTGGTGGGATCGGCTCCAAGAGCGGCGCCAAGGCGACTCATCTCAGTCAGCCCACGGGTAATCAGCGCGGTTCGTGCGTTAGCACCAAAACCAATTCCATCGGAAATGCCGGCACCAATCGCAATCACGTTTTTCACCGCGCCACCCAGTTGCACGCCGATGAAGTCTGGATTGTTGTACACGCGGAAGCTTTTACCGCAATGCAGTTTTTGCTGCAGATCTTCGGCGAACTGTGCGTCAGTGGCAGCCAGCGCTATCGCTGTAGGCAGGCCCGCAGCAAGCTCCTTCGCGAAAGTTGGTCCGGAAACCACGGCCAGCGGAATTTGATCGCCAAGGATTTCACGCGCAACATCCTGCAAAAGACGGCCAGTCTCTTTTTCGAGACCTTTGGTTGCCCAGACAATACGTGAGTCAGCACGCAGATGCGGCTTCAACTGAGTGAGAACGTCGCCAAATACGTGGCTAGGCACCACCACCAGCAGATCGCGGCTGGCATTCACCACCGTTGCCAAATCGGCTTCGGGAACAAGATTGTCAGGGAAAGGTACATCAGGCAGGAAAGCGGCATTACATCGGTCAGCCTGGAGCTGCGCCACGCTTTGCGGATTGTGGCCCCAGAGCAGAACCGGATGGCCGTTACGGGCCAGAGTAATGGCCAATGCGGTGCCGTACGAGCCGGCACCGATGACGCTAATCGAAGCGTTGAGGGTAGTCATCAGGCATCCTGACGTGGCGCTTCGCCTTCACCTTGCTGCTGCAGATAGTTCATGAACAGGGCATCAAAGTTAACTGGCGCCAGATTGAGCTGAGGGAAAGTACCACGAGACACGAGGCTGGTGATGCATTCACGTGCATACGGGAACAGAATGTTCGGGCAGTATGCACCGAGGCAATGTGCCATCTGAGTGCCTTCGATACCGCCGATAGTGAAGATACCTGCCTGCTGAACTTCGCACAGGAATGCGGTGTCTTCGCCAACGGTTGCTGTCACGGTAACGCGCAGAACAACTTCGTAGACTTCATCAGCCAGCTGAGATGAAGCGGTGTCCAGATCCAGTTTCACTTCCGGTTCCCACTCTTTCTGGAAAACCTGAGGCGCGTTTGGCGCTTCGTAAGAAACGTCTTTGGTATAAACACGTTGAATCTGGAACTGCATTTCGTTTGTGCTATGTTCTGACATGTTACTAAATCCTGTGAGTTAAATTGTCTGACCGAAAAATTATGCCTGGAGTAAGGGATCCAGTCCCTGACGCCCATCCAGCGCGTAAAGATCGTCACAGCCACCAATGTGCTGCGCATCAATAAAAATCTGGGGAACTGTCGTACGCCCGCTTCGCTGAATCATCTCTTCACGTTTCGCCGCGTTCCCATCAATAGGAATCTCCTGGAACGAAACACCTTTCTGATCCAACAATGCTTTTGCCCGGTGGCAATAAGGGCATGTGACTTTGGTGTAAATCTCAACATTAGCCATGCGGTTACCTCTGGGAATTATTTACCGCGTACCAGCGGCAGATTCTCACCACTCCAGCCGCTCACGCCATCTTTCAGCACGGAGACTTTTTCAAAACCTTCAGCGCTCAATTTAGCGGCTGATTCACCCGCGCTCTGGCCGGTGGCGCATACCACAATTATGGGCTGCGACTTGTGCTTTTCCAGTTCGGCAAAGCTCCCTTTTTTGATGTCAGCCGCTGCAATATTCACCGCACCTGAAATGTGCCCTTTGCGATAATCATCGCGCGAACGCACGTCTACAACCACCGCATCCTCTTTGTTGATCAGGTGGGTTGCTTCACCACGGCTGATGGTTTTTACCTTAGAGAACATTCCTTTAACGGTGGTCACAATCACCAGAACGAGTAAAACAACCCATGCCAGACTAAGGATGGTGTGATTGCTTGCAAACTGCATAATTTCTTGCATGAGGGGTAACGACTCCAGACCGGGCTAATAAGCTAAAACAAGGGTTCTGAGTATACCTGCGCCACTTAGCATGTACAGTCGCGAAGCGGGCAGAGTTACGATTTGTGCGTCATTTTCCAAAAAAAGTGTTCTAATCGCAAAATTGAGTCAAGGTTTATGCCGCTAAGCTCGGCACCGACATCTTTCGTAAAGCAAAACCCGCCCGGGATAACTGGTAAGCGGCTGTTCATCGTGGAATAATTATCGACTATGAAGGGAAAAGCGACCGTTACACACACAAGGACCTGTCACAACGGCCCAGCGCATCCGTTGTCATTTCGCTGGTCCGAAATCTCCCTGAGCTTGCTCTGCGCGGGCGCACTGTTATTGCCCGTTTACGCGCACAGTGCGGATGACAGTAAAACCCAGCTCAAGTCCATTCAGCAGGATATTGCTAACAAAGAGAAAAGCGTTAAAGCGCAGAAATTACAGCGCAGCAAACTTCTCGATCAACTGCAAAGTCAGGAAAAAGTGATTGCGCAAGCCAGCCGGCAGCTTAGGGAAACGCGCAATAGCTTGACCGCGCTCGACGGCGAAATCACACAAATTACCACCTCCATCTCTCGTCTGGAAAAACAGCAGGCTCAGCAGGAAAAACTGCTGGCTCAACAATTGGATGCGGCTTTCCGACAAGGCCAACACAATGGGTTACAGCTGCTGCTGGGTGGTGAAGAAGCACAACGCAGTGAACGCATACTTGCCTATTTCGGCTACCTTAATGCTGCACGCCAGAAAAACATCGACGATCTCAAACAAACTCAGCAACAGCTGTCCGAGCAGCGTCAGGCATTGCAAAGTAAGCAGGAACAACAAAAATCCCTGTTAGCCCAACAGCAGTCGCAGCAGGCCAAACTGGAAACCGCCAGTGCGGCACGTAAGAAAACCCTGACAGTATTGGAAAGCTCGCTGGAAAAAGATCAGGCCGATTTGGTTGAGATGCGAGAAAACGAAAGCCGTCTGCAGGATAAAATTGCCAAAGCCGAACGCGAAGCGCGTGAGCGTGCCGAACGTGAAGCACGCGAGGCAGAAAAAGTACGCCAGCGTCAGGCGCAGGCAAAAGCCAAGGGATCAAGTTATCAACCCACACAAAGCGAACGTGAGTTGATGGCGCGCACCGGTGGCCTCGGAAAGCCTGGTGGGCAGGCGGTATGGCCGGTGAATGGACGTATTGAACACCGCTTCGGTGAATCCATGCAGGGTGAACTGCGCTGGAAAGGTCTGGTGATTGATGCACCAGAAGGCACCGAAGTGAAAGCCATCGCCGATGGACGCGTACTGATGGCCGACTGGCTACAAGGCTACGGCCTGGTTGTGGTATTGGAACATGGTAAAGGCGATATGAGTCTTTATGGCTACAACCAAAGTGCGCTGGTGAGCGTGGGTACTCAGGTGAAGGCAGGACAGCCTATCGCCCTTGTGGGTACCAGTGGCGGCCGCGGCACGCCTTCGCTCTACTTTGAAATCCGACGTCAGGGACAGGCCGTCAATCCACTACCGTGGTTAGGAAGATAAGTGTTGTTTCAGCCTCAAAAGCTCTCAATTGCGTTCAGCGCACTGTTTTTCACACTATCAGCTCAGGCAGGTAAACTCTCAATTGTGATTGATGACTTCGGTTATCGTCCGGTTGAAGAGAATAAAGTGCTGCAAATGCCCGCTGCGATTTCGGTCGCTGTATTGCCGAATGCACCTCATGCTCGTGAGATGGCGACAAAAGCACATCAGGGTGGTCATGAGGTGTTGATTCACTTGCCAATGGCACCGCTCAGTAAGCAGCCGCTGGAAAAAGATACCTTAACCCCAGAGATGAGCAGCGAAGAGATCGCACGCATTGTTCGGGATGCCTCGGGTAAAGTGCCCTTCGCTGTGGGGCTGAACAACCATATGGGCAGCAAAATGACCTCCAGCCTGCCTGGCATGCAGAAAGTGATGCAGGTGCTAAATCAGTACAATTACTACTTTCTCGATAGCATGACGATTGGCAATAGCCAGTCTATTCCAGCGGCACAAGGTACGCATGTTAAGGTGCTGAAACGCCGGGTATTCCTTGACGATAGTCAGAATGAGGCATCGATTCGCGAACAGTTTACCCGTGCCGTAAAACTGGCACAGCGCGATGGTTATGCCATTGCGATTGGCCATCCGCACCCAACCACCGTCCGTGTGCTGCAACAGATGCTGCTATCACTGCCTGGCGATATTACGCTGGTCCGCCCAAGTCAGTTGCTGAATGAGCCTGTGCATCAGGGTAAAGCTCCGACGACAACCGATAAATCTCCAGCGCCGAAATTCCGTGCTCCGGGGGTGTGTAAGGTCAGTAAACCACTGCCGCCAGTGCCGCAAAGTCGAGCCGTTGAAATAGTGATTGAAAATGTGGCAGGTAGTAAGTTAATCAATCAGTTAGGTTTACTTTTTTAACGCAATCATCAACGTTTTTGAAAATTAGCGTTAGCCCCATTCGGGACTAGCGTTTTTTTCGTTATCATTACGAAATTAATTCCCGCGACTGATGTCAAATTTGCCAGGTTCTTAGGGTGAAATGGAATAATGAAAAAGCTTTGGAAAATAAACGTAATCAATAACGTACTCAGTTTACATGCCAGACTGAGCCAGATTGACAAAAACAAGACACCGCTAAGCTCAAATCATGAGTTTAAGCGCATTGTTATTTTCTCAACGACCGCATTAGGAGATCTCCTTTTTAATACTCCTGCGATCAAAGCCATAAAGCATCGCTATCCAGAGGCCAGGCTCATGCTGGTATCCAGTGATAAAAACCGTGATCTCGTTGAGAAAAGTCAATGGTTTGATGAAATAGTCATCTGGGATAATAAAATAGTTCATTCCCATCGTGTAATCAGGAGAATGAGAAAATTCAAACCTGATATGACTGTGCTACTGCATTCAACATTGGGCTATGACATTCTCTGCGCACGCCTGTCTGGCTCAAAATACATTATTAGAGATAATTTCAGAAGTGACAATACCGTCTTTAATCACTGGATAGATCATTATTCATCGGCAACAGATGTTCATATTATTCAGCGCAAACTCGACCTGATTAGTATTCTTGGATGCAATACAACAGATATCAGAATGCAATTTCCCATTGCAATTCACTCTGTAGAACGTGAAAACTATCGACCTGTAATTGGCTTTCAAATGGGGGCGTCCGGGAAAAACCGTTGCTGGCCAGTTGAACATTTTTCTGAACTAGCAGAGCGTATTTTAGAAAATAACAAAGATGCAAAAATAGTATTGACTGGTGCCACCCAGGATAAAAACATTGAAAAATCATTCTTTGATTTATTAAAAAATAAATACCATTCAAGGGTTCACTCTTATATTGGTAAGACTCGCCTACCTGAACTCTTACAGATAATTAAAAACCTTGATGTGTTGATCACAGGTGACACTGGACCACTACATATTGCTATCACGGCAGAAACGCCGACAGTGAGTCTTTATGTCAGTGCTAATCCCAGACATACAGGACCTTATCAGGATTTACACATCCATCAGACTATCAGAATTGAACCTGAATCTAATGATGATCCGCATTACCCATTAAGAAAAATAAGCGTTGATCAGGTTTATAACGTGATGATGAAAAATATTTCAGTCTAAAATTACACTACCAGATAGCAAGCGATCTGGTAGTGGTTTTTATCTAGGCCTTACGGGATGACAAAACTATCGCTAATGGCAACCAGAATAATACCCATGTTTCTCCTGGTCCACCAATCACAAACATCCCCTGAGTAACAAAAAACATCAAAGAGAAGAGATAAATTGAGGCTTCTAACCCCATGTCTTGATGATACTTTCTATACGCATGATACAAGCCAACCAGGATGAGTGATGCCATAAATAGCACACCCACCACACCGCCTTTTAAGAAGGCCGATACATAAATACTGTGTGTGGTTATAACATGTTGGCCAATACTGTTTACAAATGTCAGCTGCTTATCAAACCCCCAACCGAAATAGGGATGAATCATTGCATCTGAAATGGCATGATTCCAGATTCCAAATCTGATAAAACTCTGCGCATAAGAGGAAACAATGCGCGCATAAAAATCACTGCCATAATCGGTAAAGTAGAAGAATAATAAAATAGTAGCGATTGAAATCATGATATACAAAACATGTTTAAGGTGAACATGTTTATATTTAGCAAGTAAGACAGCTAAAGAAACCATTAAAGCCAATAATGGACCTCGACTTTGCGTCAAGATCAAGCCAATAAAGAGCAACGATGCAGGTATGTAAATCCAGTGTCGGCCTGACTCACGGGCAATAATCAGTGCACTTAAAATACCAAGAGCAAAATATCCACCGAGATCAATGACATTTTTTGGCGCGGCAAAAAAACCGTTTTCAAGTCTATTAGTCAGTAGCGTGCTTTTGTCTACCAACATAAATGTCAAAACAAGGACAATAAAACACCCGGAAAAAATGCATCCATAAACCTTCAGCAAACCATAACGCTTAATACAGTAATCAAACATACAAACGAAAAAAAGAAGATAAACGGTATGCTTCAGAGTTGAAATTATATTCTCTGGAACACTTGTCCATAAGTTCGTAATACTGTAATAAATGAGGAATAGTGCAATAACGCCTATTGACCTCCAGGGATATGGCTCGGGAAGACTAAGCTTTTTTCGCTGGAAAAACAAAAATATCATCATCGTTGTAATCGACAGATGAAATAAATTATTTACTTTTCCAACACCTGTAAATATGGTCATTAAAAATAAAAATGCCATAAAAGAAATAGATGCAATAAATTCTAAACTTTCAGTTTTTTTTAAAAATGACATCTGGCGTCGCCTTCTCGAAAATTTCCTCTGTCAGTCCACTATTCATAGACAAATTGTAAACCTTTATCCCTGCATGATTAAGCTCGATGCTGGCATTCAAGAATGCGGGCTTTATAACTTGAGTAAAGTTTTCCCCTAAAAAGCTTTTCTGCTTATTATTTTCATTTTCATAAAATCGTGGGGATGAAAAATTATTCATATCAACCCCTGCTAACAGTATACGATTTGAACTGAGCCATACGGCTATTTGCAACGCCCAATAGGCCACTGTACCCGCATCAAAAATACCTTGTCTGATATCCCATGAAAAACCTGATAATGGATCAGTTGGATAGACTGATAATCCTTTATTATCATTGAAATTCAAAGCATACTCAGCAGGTACTACTGATTTTCGAAATATCTTATAACTCAGATCTTCAATAATAGCCAAACGACACTTTATCTTATCGACTCCAATGCAATTCAACATATCATTGAGGCAATGAACTGTTGTAAAGAGCGTCAACTCAGGGTCGCCCAGTACTTTTCCGACAATATCAAAACGATTCTCAACAAAACCGCGATCGACAATAACATAATATGAAAATACGACTTTATCTCGTAGGTGATAAGCGCCATTAACACCAATAAATGTCGTTTCTGAAAGTAATTCAAAATCAAGATCATTCACTGACGGGCCAGTTGCCAGTATCGTCATATCATTGGTAACGGTTTTACGTAATGAATCTAATGCTTCAATTTTTATTTCATTTTTTCGCCAGACTAGCCGTTCAATATGGTCTTCTGCTCCACGTTGAATTCTGATATGAGGCCAAAAATTTTCATTGTGCCGATAAGCTCGTTCATGGGTATAACGATAGATTTGTTTAAATATTGATCCCATTCAAAGCAATTCCCGCAATTTTTCCATTACGCTCACGGCGGATATAGCCTGCATTCTGCCACCTGCACCGCGTAGCTCATGCTGATTCTTCCCATATCCCCCAATCAGCCCCGGATCGGTTGGACCAAACAGCGTGATGTTCGGGCGGTCCAGCGCGGCGGTCAGGTGACTCAAACCCGTGTCGACCGAAACGACAGCGCGTGCCCCCGCCAATTGCTGTGCCACTTGCTCCAGCGCTAATTTTGGCAGCACCTCAACATGGTCAAAACCTTCCGCCATTCTTAATGCACGTTGATGCTCATGTTCAGCACCCCACGGCAGTTTCACCCGCAGACCCGTCGGCTGTACCAATTCAATCAGTTCGCGCCAGTGTGATTCAGGCCAATGCTTGTTATCACGGGTGGTGGCGTGTAGAAACACTAAATATTGATGCGCATCCTCGGGCAACGCGGAGAGGAAATGACCGGCAATCGCATAATCCCCCTGAGTGTCCGGTTTCGCATAACCCAGGCTTTTAGCAAACAGTTCGCGCGTGCGTTCTACCGCATGCTGCTGTTTATTAATTTCATGGCGTTTGTCATACCACCAGCTGGCAAAGGGTTCCCGCGCACTGCGGCTGTCTTGTCCATGCTTTACACCTTTAGCCAGTCGCGTCACCAGCGCGGCGCTTTTGATCAACCCCTGGGCATCAATCACCACATCATACTGGCGCGATTGCAGGTCTCGCTTAAACAGAACGCGCTCTTCACGCTGCTGGCTACCAAACCAATGTTTACGCCAGCGACGAATCGCCACCGGCAGCACTTTATCTACTGCCGGATGCCAGCTGGGGATCTGTGCAAAATTTTCTTCGACGACCCAGTCAAAACGGATGCCAGGAATGGCCTGCATCGCATCAGTGAGCGCCGGTAACGTGTGCAGCACGTCCCCCATTGAGGAGGTTTTTACAATCAAAACGTGCATGGCTACTCCTGCACCGGATGCAGCAGCGTGCTAAGTTCCTGATGAACTCGAGCAGGCTGAATATCAATGAGACTTTGGTGATAACCCTCTTCGGCATCACCTTTACGTACTTTGTGATAGCCAGAGATCAAACGAATTACGCGTGCCTGATGAGAGAGCGGCGGAGTGAAATCCGGGCTACTTGGGCCATATAAGGCGACCAAAGGACGATTCAGTGCGGCGGCAATGTGCATCAACCCGGAATCATTACTGACGATAGCCGCGCAATGTGCAATTAAGATAACCGCTTGTTCTAATTGCGTATCGCCGGCCAGATTTTTGCAGTGCGCTCGTGCTGATTCCGATAACGTCTGAACAATAGTGTCACCGGTTTCGCGATCTTTTGCGGAACCGAACAACACCACCTGGTACCCTTCGGCAATCAGTTGCTCGGCAAGCGCCGCGTAATGGTAGTGCGGCCAGCGCTTGGCTGGGCCAAATTCAGCGCCAGGGCAGAACCCTATAGCAGGACGATCGGCCGACAAAGAAAATTGCGCTGCTGTCATGCGCTTTTCATCTTCATCGACACGCAACTGCGGCCACAGTAAGGGCTGCGGCAACTGTTGTGCGGAGGCGATGGGTTTGTCGTAGCCCAGTGCAACATAGCGCTCCACCATCAGCGGAAACGCGGCTTTATCCAGCACACGCACATCGTTCAACACGCCATAGCGCATCTCACCACGCCAGCCGACACGACGCTTAATACCTGCAAAGAACGGCACCAGCGCTGATTTGAACGAATTTGGCAGCACATAAGCACGGTCATAATTGCTGACCTGAAGGGATTTGCCCAAACGCCGCCTTTCACCCAGTGCCAAAGCGCCATGGCCCAGTGGCATCGCCAGCGCCTGATTGACTTCCGGCATCCGTGACAGCAGTGGCCGGCACCAGGCCGGCGCCATCACATCAATGACCGCATCCGGGTGCTCAGCCTTGAGCGTGCGATAGAGACTTTGCGACATCATCATATCGCCGACCCAGGAAGGGCCAATGACCAGAATTTTCATCGCTGGTGCCGGTTTCCTTATGCTTTACGATTGAGCCAGGTCATGTATTCACCCACGCCCTGAGCAACGGTTTTAAATGGCTTGTCATAACCCGCTGCGCGCAGATTGGTCAGGTCCGCCTGAGTGAATGCCTGATAGCGGCCTTTCAGTTTCTCAGGGAACGGGATGTATTCAATCTGGCCTTGCTGATGGAACTTCAGTACTGCATCGGCGACTTCCTGGAAGGATTCTGCACGGCCAGTACCACAGTTGTAGATGCCAGATACCCCGTTTTCCCAGCACCACAGGTTTACTGCAACGACATCGTCAACATGGATGAAATCGCGGCGGAAGTCGTCGCTACCTTCAAACAGTTTTGGATTTTCACCGTTGCTGATCTGCGTGTTGAGGTGGAATGCCACGCTCGCCATACCGCCTTTGTGACCCTCGCGAGGGCCGTAGACGTTGAAGTAGCGGAAGCCACACACCGGAGAATCGGCTTCTGGCAGAATCTGACGCACGTAATGGTCGAACAGCATTTTTGAGTAGCCATAAACGTTTAACGGCTGCTCGTACTGGCGCTCTTCAATAAAGTTTTCATTACGCCCACCGTAGGTGGCTGCGGATGAGGCGTACAGGAAAGGAATTTCACGTTCCAGGCAGAAATGCAGCAAGTCTTTGGAGTACTGATAGTTGTTATCCATCATGTACTTGCCGTCCCACTCGGTGGTCGCCGAGCAGGCACCTTCGTGGAACACCGCTTCGATTGGACCCAGATCTTCGCCGGACATGATGTAAGAGAGGAACTCTTCTTTGTCCATGTAATCCGCGATATCCAGATCTGCGAGGTTCACGAATTTGGTGCCATCTTTCAGATTATCCACCACCAGAATATCGGTAAGACCGCGATCGTTCAGCGCTTTAACAATGTTGCTGCCAATCATGCCAGCGCCACCGGTTACGATAATCATATGCTTTGCCTTTAAAGAGTTGGGGTGAAACAGGAGGTTTCACGCACGAATGCCTAACATCATAACATTTCAGCCCGAGACAGGCAGCCAGATGACTCCGTAACCGCTGCACAATTTGCATCCATCGCGTGAACTATGCTGCAAAACAAAGATTTCTCTGGCGGAAATGTCGGCACGATGCATCCTGATCAGTAATATGTTCCAAAATTTTGCTATCTGAGGAGCAGAATCATGTCCAGTCAGTTTTATTCGCAAATCCGTCAACAGCTTGTGACAACACGTAGCGATGGATTGTTCAAACAAGAACGTACCATCACGTCGGCGCAGCAGGCTGAGATCCATGTCGCTAATAGCCCTCCGGTGATTAACTTCTGCGCCAACAACTATCTCGGTCTGGCGAATCACCCCGCGCTTATTCAGGCCGCCAAAGAAGGCATGGATTCCCACGGCTTCGGCATGGCATCCGTGCGCTTTATCTGCGGCACGCAAGATATTCATCAGCAGTTGGAACAAAAGCTGGCGGCCTTTCTCGGCATGGAAGATGCCATCCTGTTTTCCTCTTGCTTCGATGCCAATGGCGGTCTGTTTGAAACGTTGCTCAGTGCGGAAGATGCCATCATCTCTGATGCACTCAATCATGCCTCAATTATCGATGGCGTACGCCTGTGTAAAGCCCAGCGCTATCGGTATGCCAACAACAATATGTCTGAGTTACGTGCTCGGTTAGAGGAAGCGCGTGATAAAGGTGCACGCCATATTCTGATCGCCACAGACGGTGTGTTCTCGATGGATGGCGTGATTGCCAATCTGCAAGGCATTTGCGATTTGGCCGACGAATTTGACGCATTGGTGATGGTTGATGATTCCCACGCAGTCGGTTTTGTCGGAGCGGCTGGACGTGGCACCCATGAATACTGCGGCGTAATGGATCGCGTAGATATCCTGACTGGCACATTAGGCAAAGCGCTAGGTGGTGCTTCAGGTGGCTATGTGGCTGCGAAAAAAGAGGTGGTTGAATGGCTACGCCAGCGTTCACGCCCTTACCTATTTTCCAACTCCCTGGCACCTGCCATCGTCGCCGCCTCGCTGCGGGTGTTAGACCTGCTCAGTGAAGGCGATGGGTTACGCCAGCGCCTTTGGGATAACGCCCGATTCTTCCGCGAGAAGATGACCGCAGCCGGCTTTACGCTGGCGGGTGCTGACCACGCCATCATCCCGGTGATGCTTGGCGATGCAAAAGTGGCTCAGCAGTTTGCCAGCCTGCTGCAAAAAGAGGGTATCTATGTCACCGGCTTCTTTTACCCGGTGGTGCCGCAGGGTCAGGCGCGCATTCGCACTCAGATATCTGCAGGCCATACGCAGGCACAGTTGGAACATGCCGTTGCCGCCTTTACGCGCATTGGTCAACAGTTGGGCGTGATTGCAGGAGCCGCAAAATGAAAGCACTAGCCAAGTTAAGAGCTGAAGAAGGCATCTGGATGGTGAAAGATGCGCCGATTCCGGAACCTGGTCACAACGACCTGCTGATTAAAATTCGTAAAACTGCAATTTGCGGCACCGATGTTCACATTTACAACTGGGATGATTGGTCGCGTAAAACCATTCCCGTTCCGATGATCACTGGCCATGAATATGTCGGCGAAGTCGTCGGTATGGGCGAAGAGGTAAGAGGCTTTACCCTTGGCGATCGTGTGTCCGGCGAAGGTCATATCACCTGCGGTCACTGCCGAAATTGCCGCGCCGGTCGCACTCACTTGTGCCGCAATACCGTGGGTGTCGGCGTCAATCGTCAGGGCTGTTTCGCCGAGTATCTGGTCATCCCTGCATTTAACGCTTTCAAGATTCCCGACAATATCTCTGACGAGCTGGCAGCGATTTTCGATCCCTTTGGCAACGCCGTGCATACCGCGCTCTCGTTTGATCTGGTCGGCGAGGACGTGCTGATCTCTGGTGCTGGTCCTATTGGTATTATGGCTGCAGCGGTGTGCAAACATGTGGGCGCACGCAATGTGGTCATCACCGATATCAATGAATATCGCCTTGGCCTGGCACGCCAGATGGGCGTGACACGCGCCGTAAATGTAGCGCAGGAAAATCTGCGCGATGTGATGGCTGAGCTGGGTATGACCGAAGGTTTCGATGTCGGGCTGGAGATGTCTGGCGCGCCTCCCGCATTTCGCACCCTGCTGGAGGTGATGAACCATGGCGGGCGAATCGCCCTACTGGGCATTCCGCCGGGCGAGATGGCGATCGATTGGAATCTGGTGATCTTCAAAGGACTGTTCATCAAAGGCATCTATGGCCGCGAGATGTTTGAAACCTGGTACAAAATGGCAGCGTTGATTCAATCCGGCCTCGATTTAACGCCCATTATCACACATCGCTACCACATCGATGAATTCCAGCAGGGATTTGACGAGATGCGATCCGGGCGTTCAGGAAAAGTGGTATTGAGCTGGGATTAAGGATTCACAGGGAGGCTTTTGGGCCTCCCATGGCTTCACTTAATCAGCGCCAGATATTGCTGACAGATTGCCGCCGTATCAAATTCGGCAAAGGCATCCGCTGCTAACAACGGCGGGTGCTGATAAATGTCACACATTGCTGTTGCCAGCGATTCAGGATTGAGATCTGCCAGGCCGCGCGCTAAATCACCTTGCAACAGCCACATCGGGCCACCCGGACAACGCGTACTGACAACAGGCGTGCCACACAATATGGCTTCGATCAGCACATTACCAAAACCCTCGCTATCCGAACTGACAATCAGCATTGCCGCCCGGCTGATCCATGCATAAGGATTTTGTGTAAAGCCCTGGAAAATAACACGATTGGCAATCCCTAACGCTTGTGCCTGGGCTTCTAAAGCGGCTTTACGCTGTGCCGGTCCCTGCCCCAATAACACCAACGGCAACTGAATATTGCTTAATGCGTAAGCCTTTAACAGGCGGTCATGCCGTTTGGTTTCGTGGAAGCGCCCGATATGCACCAGAAAACCAGACTCAGGCACTTCGGCGGGCTCTGCTGCCAACTGCCGAATCAGTGCAATATCGAACGGATTGCCAATTACCGCTTCGCCTGTGAGCTTCACAGCAAAGGCCTCTTTCAAATCCTCCAGCACGGCGGGTGAAACGCCGACTACGTTACGCCCCTGATAAACCTGCTGGATTTTACGCGCCTTTAACCAGCGTGATAATCCGGTGCGATGCCCAAGATAGGAGGCTGAAAACACGCCATGCAGGCAGAACCAGATTTTCTTCGCATCCAGCGCGCGACTTCGACGCACGATACGGTCGGTTTTGTGCAGATGAGACACCACAAGATCAAATTCACCTGCCGTTTTCTCCGCCTGTTGTACTGCTTCGTCCAGCAAACGGGCTCGACGACTCAGCTCGGTGAGTTTGCGCCAGGGTCGACGATTGGTGTCCAGAATGACCTGATAATCCACTCCCTGCGGCAAGGGGTACTCGCACACTTGTCGCAGGGAAAACAGTGATACACGGTGCCCCTGTGCCAGCATACCGGTGACCAGCGTCAGAACCACTTTTTCAGCGCCGCCGCCCGGCAATCCATCTATCACCATGAGTATGCGTTTTGACAAAATATTCTACCTGTCTGAATGAAATAACATGTGATTGCCTGCAGTCCTGGCCAGGATAGTAGCGCAGATCCTTCGTGCTTTTCGCCTGTTTCCTGCCCGGGCAAATAGTTTTGCGTCACTGAATGGCTCAGCGTAACATTGCGATTTTATTGGCTTCAGGCGGCGAACATGACCCGGCACGCGTTCCTTATTACCATTGACACTGAAGGCGACAACCTTTGGCGCAATCACCGTTCAATCACCACCGAAAATACCGGCTATCTGCCACGTTTTCAGGACCTGTGCGAGCGTTATGGTTTTAAACCCACCTGGCTGACCAACTATGAAATGGCGATGGATCCTGCTTTCGTGGAATTCGGCAAAGATGTCATCGCGCGCAAACAAGGTGAGATTGGCATGCATCTGCATGCATGGAACAGTCCGCCAGAAGCGCCACTCACCGATGATGACTGGCGTTGGCAGCCTTTCCTGGTCGAATACCCGGATACCGTGCTGCGCGATAAAGTCGTTTATATGACTGATCTGTTGGAAGAAAAGTTCCAGACGAAAATGCTGAGCCATCGTGCAGGGCGCTGGGCATTTGATGAACGCTATGCCGCCATTCTCACCGAACTAGGCTATCAGGTGGATTGTTCCGTTACCCCGCGCGTGAACTGGTCCTTCACACGCGGCGCACCACAGGGTAAAGGCGGCACAAACTATACAGATTTTCCGTTCAAACCTTATTTCATCGATCCGCAGGATATCTCACGCAGCGGCAACTCTTCACTGCTCGAAATTCCTATGAGTATTCAATACAAATACTCGCCTTTGATGAATACCTTCAAACAGAGTCTGTATCGACTGCGCGGCAAGCAAAAAAGCCCTGCTGTACATTGGTTGCGTCCATCTGGCGGTAATCTTGCGGATATGCAACGTGTGGTCGAAATGTCGCTGGCAGAAGGGAACAATTACACGGAATTTATGCTGCACAGCTCTGAGTTCATGCCAGACGGCAGCCCAACGTTTAAAAACGAACGCGATATCGAACAGCTTTATGAGGATCTAGAGGCGCTCTTCAGTTGGTTAGCGCCCCGTTTCGTTGGCCAGACTCTGTCGGAATATCACGACAGTTTTAAGCTACAGCAGTAGTTTTAAGCTACAGCAGTCCGTACGTTAAGTTTCTGCCATGCCTGCCAGACCGTTTCCGGTGAGATATCACGACATTCTCCGGAATCGGTCTGCATAATCTGGTACTCACCCGACCATGGATGCCACAACGTCGCATTGGTATCGCCAAAGAACACCACCTGCTTTTTATGCAGCCCGGCGGCAAGATGCATCTGCCCCCCATCGCTACACAAAATTTGCTCGCAGCAATCAAAGCCTGCGATGACTTCTCGCACCGATGCGGTGGGATAGCGCGCTACGCGTGATGAATTGACCAACGCCATCAACTCATCAGCACGGGCCGCATCGCCTTTGTCGTGAGGATCCAGCGTGCCCTGCGGTGACCAAAACACCAGAACACGCGCCTGCTCATCTTCCAGCAGCTTATTGATAAAAGCCGCATAACTGGCTATCGGCCAGCGACGCTTAGGACTGCGACTGCTGATGTGCACACCATAGACCCTTCCTGCTGAAGCAAAGCTTTGTGCAACCCGCGCTTTCGCGGTTTCACGTTCTGCATCGGCGAGATAAAGATTCACAGATGGCACTTCAGGCAGGCTGTCAGTCAACGCAGAGAGATAAGAAAAGGTATGTTCGACCTGATGGCTGCCTTGAAAATCGCTTTTACGGAACGGATGATCCAGCTGAACGTCGGGCAAAGCAGCGCCAATAATATTGTGCGCGCCGGCCATTTTCGCCAGGCGTAAGCTGTATTTGCACGGCACCGGATTAGCCAAAATCGTGGCATCAAAACGCGTTTTACGCAGTGCCAACATGATTTTTACGCGCTGCCAGTAAACACCGAGCGTGGTTTCGTTCTTGCTGCGATGTTTAGCTTTTTTGTAAACGTAAAGGCGATCAACGTGAGGATTATGGCTTACCACATCCTGAGCGATCTTATTAACCAGCAGGGTGATTTTTGCGTCAGGAAAAGTGCGTTTCAAACCTTCCAGCAAGGGAGTGGTACACACCATATCGCCAATGTTATCGCGTCGGATAACAAGGATGTTTTTCATACTGATGCCCAGGGTAAAAAGGATTGATGCCAAACATTCCGGCCAGAACCGTTCCTAAAAGCGCAAAAATGCCAGCGAGCTAACTACTTTTGACCATTAATGTCCAAAAAGTTCTGAATTTCTTAGCAATAATTAACGTTATAAAATCGTAAATAATTCATAAAACCATAAATAACAATGTCGCTTGATAATCCCGCACTTTCCATCATTACACCCATGTTCAACGCTGGCGCGATGTTCGAGACGTTTATGCAGTCTCTACTGGCGCAGTCGCTGACAGATCTCGAGATCATCATTGTCGATGATGGTTCCACCGATGGTTCAGGCGAACGAGCTGAGGCTTATACGCATCAATATTCTCAGGTGCGGGTTATTCACCAGGCTAATGGTGGCGTCTCACGGGCACGCAATGCCGGATTAGCCGTCGCAAAAGGCAAGTACGTCACATTCCCGGATGCAGACGACACCATGAGCCCAACCATGTATCAAATACTGGTTGAGATGGCCGAGCGAGACGATCTCGATGCCGCGCAGTGTAATGCGGAGTGGTTTTTCAAAGCCAGCCAGACGACCAAACCGTTGATTCCTCTGGATCGCTTAACCAGCACCGATGTATTGAGCGGCCCAGAATGGCTGAACACCGCACTGCAGACGCATCGATACATGCACGTGGTATGGCTGGGTATTTATCGCCGTGAACTGATTGAACAAAACAATCTCACTTTCGAACCGGGGTTACATCATCAGGATATTCCCTGGACCACAGAGTTCATGTTCAACGCCAGACGCGTGCGCTACACCGATCAAATGCTCTACCGCTACTACCTGCACGATGCCTCCATCAGCAACCGCAAACGCACCGGTCAACGAAATGTCGAGTATCAACGCCATTACCTGAAAATCGCGCAGATGCTGGAAGAGATCAATGCACGCTATCGCGATAAAGTTAAAATCTATCCCGCATTCCATTATCAAATTACGCGTGAAGCGCTCAGCGTCTGCCATTCCATTCGCCGTGAACCGGAAGAGAGCGCACGGCAGGCGATGATTGCAGATCTGTTTGCCACGCAAACCCATAAACGTATGCTGCGGAATGCACGCGGCGCGCGGCAGTGGTATCAACTGCTGTTATGGCTGAGTCGGATTTATCGCTGGCGTAACAAATAAGCGTCGCGGCTGGCTTTCGCCCTATAGGGGTTTGCCCTACAATCAGCTCACTGAAATTTGAGATCATTTGAGTATGGCAAGCCCGATTCCAGTCCAATTTGCACCGAAAAATATTCTGCTGATCAAGCTGCGCCATCACGGCGATATGCTGCTGACCACGCCCGCTATCAATGCGCTGCGCCAGCGCTATCCAAACGCCAACATCGACGTCCTGTTGTATAAAGAGACGCGGCCGATGCTGGAAGCACACCCCGCTATTCGCCAGTTGCACATTATTGACCGCAACTGGAAAAAAGAGGGCGGCTGGCAGAAGTTCCGCCATGAGATGGCGCTGCTTTCAGCTGTACGTGCCTGCCATTATGACGTGGTCATTAACCTCGCCGATCAATGGCGCAGCGCGATTATCACACGTTTTTCAGCTGCGCCGGTGCGCATTGGTTTTGCCTACGCCAAACGTGATCACGCTCTGTGGCGTTGGTGCCATAACTATCTGGTTTCGACAAAAACACATAATCAATTGCACACCGTCGAGCAGAATATGGCGGCGCTTGAACCGCTAGGTATCAGCGCAGAAGGTGCAAAAGCCTCAATGCACTTTAGTGCGGCAGATAAACAGAAAGTGCAGGATGCATTGGTTCAGCAAAAGGTCAGCGGGCCGTTTATCGTGTTACAGCCAACATCGCGTTGGGTATTCAAATGCTGGGAAGATGAAAAGGTCGCGCAGCTGATTGATACGCTCGCCGCTGATGGCCATACCCTGGTTCTTACCGCTGCCCCAGACCAGAAAGAGCAAGCAATGATTGCCCACATTCAGTCGCTGTGCCACAGCCAGAATGTGGTTTCACTTGCCGGGCAGCTTTCATTGCCGCAACTGGCAGCCTTGATTGATGCCGCACAACTGTTTATTGGGGTGGATTCTGCCCCCATGCACATGGCCGCCGCACTCAACACGCCCTGTCTCGCGCTGTTTGGCCCCACCAAACTGCAACACTGGCGTCCGTGGGGTGAAAACAATCGCGTGATCTGGGCCGGTGATTATGCACCGCTGCCTTCGCCAGACGACATCGATACCAAAACAGAACAGCGCTATCTCTCAGCCATTCCGGTGGATGATGTGGTGGCCGCCGCCAGGAGTTTTTTGCATGACTAAGTTACGCCTGGCGATTGTCCGGCAGAAATATCGTCCGGATGGCGGTGCCGAGCGTTTCATCTCGCGGGCGCTGGAAGCACTGGACAGCGAGCAGCTCGATCTGAATATCATCACACGCAGCTGGCAGGGCACACCCAATCCAGCCTGGCATCTGCACATCTGCAATCCCGCCAAATTTGGACGCGTATCGCGCGAACGCGGTTTTGCCCACGCGGCACGTGCATGTTGGGAACGTGAGAAGTTCGATATCGTGCAGAGCCACGAACGCATTGCGGGCTGCGATATTTTCCGCGCCGGTGATGGCGTGCATCGCGTATGGCTGGAACAGCGTGCGCGCATCGTCTCACCCTGGCAGCGCTTGAGCGCCAGCCTGAGTCCTTACCATCGTTATGTTCTGCAGGCTGAAGCAGAGATGTTCAATGCAGCATCACTGAAAGCGGTGATCTGTAACTCAGAGATGGTGAAGCAAGATATTTTGCGTCATTTCACGCTAGATGCCAGCAAAATCCATGTCATTCACAACGCCATCGATAGCCAACGTTTCCAGCCAGCAACTGAAGCTCAGCGCTACGCCATACGCCAGCAGTTGACGCTGCCACAGGATGCCACGGTGATGATCTACGTGGGTTCAGGCTTTGAGCGCAAAGGCTTGAAAGCCGCCATTGAAGCACTCGCCCACAGCGATCGCTATCTGGTTGTGGTTGGCCAGGACAAACAACTTTCACGCTATCAGCAGCTGGCTAACCAGCTTAATTGCCTTGATCGCTTGCGCTTTGTTGGCGTGCAGCAGGATGTGCAGCCCTATTATCACGCCGCTGACGCCTTACTGTTGCCCACGCTTTATGATCCTTTTCCGAATGTGGTGCTTGAAGCGATGGCCTGCGGTTTGGCCGTGATTACCAGCACCGGCTGTGGCGGCGCAGAATTTATTCAAGCCGGTCAGGAAGGCTTCGTTTGTGATGCATTAGATATCAAGGCATTAAATGACGCCATTGTCGCCACACCTGCACTTTCGCAGAATTCTGCCATGGGTGAAGCCGCACGCCGCAGAATCGAACCTTTTGGTCCACAGCGGCTGGCGCAGTCCCTGACTTCACTCTATCAGCAGGTGCTGAAGACCAGCTGACGAAGTGGTATGAGCAGGCGGTCAGTTTCTGATAACATGCCGCCTTTCATGTGTTTTTTGACGCGAATCTGTCGTAACGATAACTATGACAACTCTATACACAGCCCTGCTCTATTTAATACAGCCACTGATCTGGCTGCGCCTGTGGCTGCGCGGTCGAAAAGCACCGGCCTATCGTAAACGCTGGTCAGAACGCTACGGCTACTGTGTGGGAAAAGTTGAACCGCACGGCATTGTGCTGCATTCGGTTTCTGTGGGTGAAACACTGGCCGCCGTGCCGCTGGTACGCGCATTGCGCCATCGCTATCCTACTCTGCCGATCACCGTGACTACCATGACGCCAACCGGTTCCGAACGCGCTCAGTCCGCGTTTGGTAAAGATGTGCATCATGTCTATCTGCCCTATGATTTGCCCGGTTCGATTAACCGTTTCCTTGATACCGTTGAACCTCGTCTGGTGATCATCATGGAGACCGAGTTGTGGCCGAACATCATCCGTATTCTGCACCAGCGCCAAATTCCGCTGGTCATTGCCAATGCCCGTCTGTCAGAGCGCTCGGCCAAAGGCTATAAAAAGCTCGGTGGCTTTATGCGCGATTTGCTGCAGCGTATTACGCTGATTGCGGCGCAGAACAACGAGGATGCTGAGCGTTTCCTGAGCCTGGGCCTCAAGCGTACGCATCTCGCCGTCACCGGTAGCCTGAAATTTGATATCTCTGTAACGCCGGAATTGGCGGCCCGTGCGGTCACGTTGCGCCGTCAATGGGCATCGCGCCGCCCGGTGTGGATCGCCACCAGTACACATGAGGGTGAAGAGACCATCATCCTTGATGCGCATCGTCGCCTGTTGCAGCAATTTCCCGATCTGTTGCTGATTCTGGTGCCACGCCATCCTGAACGTTTCAAAGATGCCTGCGAGCTGACGCAAAAGCGCGGTTTCAGTTTCACTCTGCGCAGCAGCGGTGAAATTCCGTCTGGTGCAACGCAGGTGGTGATTGGCGACACCATGGGTGAATTGATGCTGCTTTACGGCATTGCGGATATCGCCTTTGTCGGCGGCAGTCTGGTAGAACGCGGTGGTCATAATCCGCTGGAACCCGCTGCGCATGCCATTCCAGTGCTGATGGGTCCGCATATCTGGAACTTCAAAGATATCTGCGCCAAATTGCAGCAGGCTGAAGGCCTGATCACCGTCACGGACGTGGTTTCGCTGGAGAAACAGGTGGCCAATCTGCTGCAGGATGATGATTACCGCCGCTATTACGGCCGCCACGCAGTCGAAGTGCTGCATCAAAATCAGGGCGCATTGCAGCGTCTGCTACAGTTACTCGAACCACATTTGCCGCCACGAGCTCATTAACGCATGCCACAACGCCAACGTCTTTCCGTGGTGATGATCGCCAAAAACGAAGCTGAATTGCTGCCGGAGGCGCTGGCCTCAGTGAGCTGGGCAGATGAGATTGTGCTGCTGGATTCAGGCAGCCAGGATAACACCGTAGCAGTGGCCCGCGCGCACGGCGCGCAGGTGCATCAGGCTGAAGGCTGGGCGGGCTTCGGCAAGCAGCGCCAGCGTGCACAAGCGCATGCAAGCGGCGATATGATTCTGATGCTGGATGCCGATGAGCGTGTCACGCCCGAGTTACGCCGCGCGATTGAAAACGTACTGGAGCAACCACCCTCTGATACTGTTTATTGCCTGGGACGCAGCAATTTGTTCCTTGGCCGCTTTATGCGCCATAGTGGCTGGTATCCGGATCGCGTGATGCGCCTCTATCCTCGCGTACTCAATTACAATGACAATCTGGTGCACGAATCGCTGGAAACTCAGGGCGCACCGGTGGTGACGTTACCAGGCGATCTCCAGCATCTCACCTGCCGCGATTTGATTGCTTTCCAACGTAAACAGATGAATTATGCCGAAGCCTGGGCGCAAGAACGTTTTCAGCGAGGCAAGCGTTGTGGCATCTTCTCGATTTTCAGCCACACGTTAGGCGCATTCCTTAAGACGTTGCTGCTGCGCGCCGGATTCCTCGACGGCAAGCAGGGCTGGATTCTGGCCGTCGTCAACGCGCAATACACCTTTAACAAATACTCAGCGCTCTGGGCGCTGCATCACACCTCAACACAAGGTCGCGTATGAGCACCAAAGCGATTTATCCCGGCACGTTCGATCCCATCACGTTGGGCCATGTGGATATTGTGACGCGCGCGGCGCAGATGTTTGATCGCATCGTGGTTGCTATTGCCGCCAGCCCCAGCAAAAAGCCGCTGTTTACACTCGATGAGCGCGTGGATTTGGCACGGCAGGCCACTCAGCACTTAGCCAATGTTGAGGTGCTGGGTTTTAGCGATTTGATGGCGAACTTCGCCAAAGCGCAAAATGCCAATGTGCTGGTGCGAGGACTGCGTGCGGTGTCAGATTTCGAATATGAACTGCAGCTGGCACAGATGAACCGTCATTTGCTACCTACACTGGAGAGCGTGTTTCTGATGCCGTCCGAAGGATTCTCATTCGTGTCATCATCGCTGGTGAAGGAAGTGGCGCGTCATAAAGGTGATGTGCAGGCATTTCTGCCTGCCGTGGTGCATCAGGCATTGCTGACAAAACTGGCGCAGCCCTGATTAATGCTGGCAGCGAGGGCACCAGAAGGTGCTGCGCTGGCCATGTTTGCCGCTGACGATTGGCGTACCGCAGGCTCGGCAGGGTTCGCCCGCCCGACCGTACACCTGCAATTCCTGGGCAAAGTAGCCGGGCTTGCCATCGGTTTGCAGAAAATCACGCAGCGTGGTGCCACCCTGCTCAATCGAACGCAGCAATACGGCCTTGATTGTCGCCACCATCAACTCCGCTTCATCACGACTCAAACTCATCGCCGATCGATCGGGTAAGATCCCGGCGGTAAACAGTGATTCACTGGCATAAATGTTGCCCACGCCAACCACCACTTTGTTATCCATCAGCCACTGTTTAATGACCGTGCGCTTTCCACGTGACTTCTCAAACAGATAAGCACCATCGAATTCGCTGCTGAGCGGTTCAGGACCGAGATGTGCCAGTACGCTGCTGCCTTCAAGCTCAGAGGCCCACAGCCATGCACCAAAGCGACGTGGGTCGGTGTAACGCAGCACCTTGCCGTTACTCATCACCAAATCGACGTGGTCGTGCTTAGCCGCGGGTTGCTCACCCGGTAACATGCGTAAACTGCCAGACATGCCGAGGTGAATGATGATCCAGCCGTGGGGTAATTCCAGCAGCAGGTATTTTGCGCGCCGTTGCACGCTCAACACTGGTTGGTCGCTCAGCGCATGAATTTCGTGCGAGACCGGCCAGCGCAGGCGTGAATTACGCACAATCGCATGCAAAATCGTTGCGCCCACCATATGTGGCTCAATACCACGTCGGCTGGTTTCTACCTCTGGTAATTCAGGCATGTCATCTCCTCAACAAATCGCAGAAACAAAAAACCCGGCCGAAGCCGGGTTTTTCGCAAGAACACCAAAATTACTTAATTTTGGCTTCTTTGTAGATCACGTGCTGACGTACAACCGGATCGAACTTTTTCAGTTCCAGTTTCTCTGGTTTAGTACGTTTGTTCTTCGTGGTGGTATAGAAGTGACCTGTACCAGCAGAGGAAACCAGCTTGATCTTCTCACGAATACCTTTAGCCATGATTCAATTCCTTAGTACTTAGTACTTCTCACCACGGGCGCGGATTTCGGTCAGAACCGTATCAATGCCCTTTTTATCAATAACACGCATACCTTTAGCAGATACACGCAGAGTAACGAAGCGCTTTTCGCTCTCAACCCAGAAACGGTGAGAGTGCAGGTTCGGCAGGAAACGGCGTTTCGTCGCGTTCATTGCGTGGGAACGGTTGTTACCCGTTACCGGACGCTTTCCAGTTACCTGGCAGACTCGTGACATTTCTATTCTCCAAAAATCAAATCAGCTCGAGCTTTAAAAACTAGGTTTTGGCCGCCTCGTCAGGCCTTAGCCCGCCCAAGCGAGTTCCATGTGAACCCGCTAAGCTGGCCCAAACGCCAAACCCGAGATTCTCAAAGGTGGCGTAGTATACGCCGCTCAGCCCAAGTGCTCAAGTCCCGAACAAATAAAGATCCCGATGGATCGCGCGAAAATGCATCATTTCTGCGCAATCGGATGGTTATTTTACAGCCAACCGCGCTCAGCGAAGGAGGTATACTCGCCGTGACCGATCACCAAATGATCAAGTAAGCGAATATTCAGCAGCGCGCAAGCCTGCCCGACTTTACCGGTAATATCACGATCGGCGCGACTGGGCTCGGCTATGCCGGAAGGATGATTATGCGCCAAAATCACGGCGGCCGCGTTGAGTTTTAACGCTTCGCGCACAATTTCACGTGGATGCACTTCGACACTGGCAATACTGCCGGTAAACATCTTTTGCGCCTGCAAAACCCGATGCTGATTATCCAGGAATAGCGCCATAAAAACCTCTCGCTCCTGATGCGCCAGCACGCTTTGCAAGTAATGCCTTGTCACCTGTGGATTCTCCATCACATTTTCTCGCGCCAGCTGACTGGCGAAAAAACGTCGCCCCAGTTCAGCCACTGCATGCAGTTGGGTAATTTTGGCCGTGCCTACGCCTTTAATCACGCTCAGTTCTGTTTCATTTGCGGTCATGATGCGATATAGCGAGCCAAACTCGTTAAGCATTTGTCGCGCCAGCGCCATCACCGGAATACCGTGGCTGCCGGTGCGCAAAAAAATCGCTAACAGTTCTGCATCGCTCAATGATTCTGCGCCTGTGATGGCCAGTTTTTCTCGTGGGGCCAGTTCCGTCATGACATTCTCCTTCCTGGGGCAAGGCAATTGTGCGTATTTGCCAGGAGGCATACCAGCAAGCCGGTCGCGATTTCAGAGCCATCTCGCAAAGGGCGCAGGCCGTGAAAAGGCGGTCGATGGATTTTGTGATAAAGTTGCCTGCATCTGCCGCATCACAGCGGCAATCCGTTTTGAGTTGAGGCAAAGAACATGACGGGATTAGCCGGAAAAAAAATTCTGCTCGGCGTCAGCGGCGGTATTGCTGCTTATAAAACACCCGAGTTGGTTCGTCGTCTGCGCGATCGTGGCGCAGAGGTGCGTGTCATGATGACTGATGCAGCGAAAGCCTTTATCACTCCGCTCAGCTTACAAGCCGTTTCCGGATATCCGGTGCTGGATGATTTACTCGACCCTGCCGCTGAAGCCGCTATGGGCCATATCGAGCTGGCGAAATGGGCTGATCTGATTGTACTGGCCCCCGCGACCGCCGATTTGATTGCACGCATCACGGCAGGGATGGCTAACGATTTGGTGACAACCGCCTGCCTCGCCAGCGCAGCACCTCTGGCGATCGTGCCGGCCATGAATCAGCAGATGTACCGTGCGTCTATCACCCAGGAGAATCTTCAGCGTCTGGATCAGCGAGGCGTTCTGATTTGGGGGCCGGACAGCGGCAGCCAGGCCTGCGGCGATGTAGGTCCCGGCCGCATGCTTGATCCGCTGGCAATTGTCGCTCATGCGCTGGAGTGGGCCGCGCCCGTCAACGATCTGCAACATCTCAACATTATGATCACCGCGGGCCCAACCCGTGAGGCGCTGGACCCGGTTCGTTACATTAGCAATCACAGCTCCGGTAAAATGGGATTCGCCATTGCCGCCGCCGCCGCAAAACGTGGCGCAACGGTGACACTGGTGGCGGGCCCGGTCACACTGCCTACGCCCGCTGGCGTCACGCGCGTTGATGTGGGGAGTGCACTGGAAATGGAAGCGGCGGTGATGGCGCAAATCAGCCAACAACATATTTTCATTGCCAGCGCTGCCGTGGCAGACTACCGGGCGGCAAACATTGCCGCAGAGAAAATCAAAAAACAGGGTGGCGATGATGACGTCACGCTGCAGTTGGTGAAGAACCCGGATATTGTCGCAGGCGTAGCGGCATTACAGAAACATCGCCCTTATGTGGTGGGATTTGCTGCCGAAACCCAGAATGTGGAAGAATACGCGCGGCAAAAACGGGTGCGAAAAAATCTGGATCTGATCTGCGCGAACGATGTGGCGCAGGCAGGACAGGGATTCAATAGCGACACCAATGCTCTTCACCTTTTTTGGCAGGAAGGAGAAAAAGTCTTACCGCTCAGTGATAAGACGCTCCTTGGCCAACAATTAATAGACGAGATTGTCAGCCGTTATGATGAAAAAAATCGACGTTAAAGTTCTGGATGCGCGCGTGGGTAACGAATTCCCACTGCCAACTTATGCCACCTCGGGTTCTGCGGGTCTCGATCTGCGTGCTTGCCTTGATGGTGCACTGGAGATCTCCCCAGGCATGACCACGCTGGTGCCAACTGGTCTGGCGATTCACATTGCTGACCCTGCGCTGGCCGCTGTGATTTTGCCCCGCTCAGGTCTGGGCCATAAGCATGGAATCGTGCTGGGCAACCTGGTGGGCTTAATCGACTCCGATTATCAGGGCCAACTGATGGTCTCCGTCTGGAACCGTGGTCAGGATAGCTTTACGCTGCAGCCTGGCGACCGTTTGGCACAACTGGTCTTTGTTCCGGTGGTACAAGCCGAATTCAACCTGGTGGAAGATTTTGACACCAGCGATCGCGGCGCCGGCGGTTTTGGCCACTCTGGTCGTCAGTAACACGCGACACTTTTCGCAAGCCATCTTTTTATCTCTCGTCGCTACGGGCCAAACTGCTTGTGGCTGACGAGGCAGTATTGCCTGTTTTTGGTGAATTTCAGGGGTCTTGAAGGTCATGGCAGAAAAAAAAGCCGCGAAACGGAATCGTCGCGAAGAGATTTTGCAGGCGCTAGCGCAAATGCTGGAGTCGGGCGATGGCAGTCAGCGAATCACCACCGCCAAGCTGGCAGCCAATGTAGGCGTTTCGGAAGCGGCACTCTACCGCCACTTCCCGAGCAAAACGCGTATGTTCGACAGCCTGATCGAGTTTATTGAAGACAGTCTGATTACCCGCATCAATCTAATCCTGAAAGATGAGAAAGAAACACTCGCACGACTGCGTTTAATCGTGCAGCTGATTCTGGGATTTGGTGAGCGTAATCCGGGGCTGACACGCATTTTGACTGGCCACGCGCTGATGTTTGAACAGGATCGCCTGCAAGGGCGTATCAATCAGTTGTTCGAACGCATTGAGGTGCAGCTGCGTCAGGTGATGCGAGAAAAGAAAATGCGTGATGGGGAAGGCTTCCAGACTGATGAAACGCTGCTGGCGAGCCAGTTGCTGGCGTTCTGCGAAGGGTTGCTTTCCCGCTATGTGCGATCTGAATTCCGCTATCGCCCAACCACTGATTTTGACAGCCGCTGGCCACTGATTGCGGCACAGTTAGTGTAGCGATTCATCAGGCGCGCCCATGATTGGGCGCGCGATAAAACGCCTTAGTCCATCATCCGGTCGCCAGCGATGGCGGCCGTGATAAAGCCGCAGTGTTAAATACCGTACTCTTTACGATACGCCCGCACTTTCGCCAGATGGTCTGCCATTTCCGGCTTCTCTTCCAGATAATCAATCAGTTCCGCCAGCGTAATGATCGCTGTGACTTTGCACTGATAGTCACGTTCCACTTCCTGTATGGCGGAGATATCACCACGGCCGCGCTCCTGGCGATCCAGCGAAATCATGACGCCCGCCAATGTGGCATTGTGCGCGCTGATGATATCCATCGATTCACGAATGGCGGTACCCGCGGTGATCACATCATCCACCAGCATCACCTTACCCTGCAGCGGGCTACCGACCAGCAAGCCGCCTTCACCGTGGTCCTTGGCTTCTTTACGGTTGAAGCAATAAGGCACATCGCGATCATGATGATCGGCCAGTGCGACGGCCGTGGTGGTGGCAATCGGAATCCCTTTGTAGGCCGGGCCAAACAGCAGATCAAAATCAACGCCGCCATCCACCAGCGCCTGCGCATAGAAACGTCCCAGCAGCGCTAAGTCACGGCCGGTATTGAATAAACCGGCATTAAAGAAGTATGGGCTTTTACGACCCGATTTCAGGGTGAACTCACCAAACTTCAGCACCCCTTTGTTCAGGGCGAATTCAATAAACTGACGCTGCCAGGCTTTCATTTCTCACTCCTCAAATAAAGAAAAGGCGACTCTATGGTCGCCTGTTATATCAATTTGTTAGCGCTGCTTTTTGCGCCTGAATCAACTGCTCAATGCCGCCTCGCGCCAGCGCCAGCAGCTGCAGTAATTCCTCATGGCTGAACGGCTCGCCTTCGGCGGTGCCCTGCACTTCAATCATGCGGCCATCTTCAGTCATGACGACGTTCATATCGGTTTCAGCCGCAGAATCTTCCACGTACTCCAGATCGCACAGCGCTTCACCGCCAACGATACCGACCGAAATCGCCGCCACCATGCCTTTTAACGGGCTGGCTTTTAACTTGCCCGCCGCAACCAGCGCATTCAACGCATCGGCTAACGCGACGCATGCACCGGTAATCGACGCAGTACGCGTGCCACCGTCGGCCTGAATCACGTCGCAGTCCAGTGTGATGGTGAACTCGCCCAACGCATCCAAATCCACTGCGGCACGCAGCGAGCGAGCAATCAGACGTTGAATTTCCAGCGTACGGCCACCTTGCTTACCTTTGGCCGCTTCGCGCGCCATACGGCTGTGGGTGGAACGCGGCAACATGCCGTATTCCGCAGTGACCCAGCCCTGACCTTTACCTTTGAGGAAACGTGGCACACCCTCTTCAACGGTGGCGGTGCACAGCACTTTGGTTTCACCGAACTCAACCAGCACGGATCCTTCTGCATGTTTGGTGTAGTGACGAGTGAGGGTGACGGGACGCACTTCAGATGCGTTACGGCCTGCTGGACGCATGGTTTCTCTCCGGCTTACTTAGGTTTGGCTGCGCATTATACGGACTTCGTGCGCGGCTGTCCTGCCTACATGCGGCACTTTTCCCGGATGAAATTTCGCCTCAGCTGTGGCTAAATGCGCCCTTTCCTCTCATAAAAAGACAAATGATGACAGCAATACTCCATTTCCTGCTGGCGCTGGTGGTGATCTTCGCCCTTGCGCTATTGGTCAGTCATGACCGCAAACTGATTCGCCCACGTTTTATTATTCAATTGCTGGTGGTTGAAGCGGCACTGGGTTGGTTCTTCCTGCATTCTGCGGGCGGCCAGTCTGTGGTGACCGCTGTCGGCGGCTTCTTCGAAACCTTATTGACCTTTGCTGCGCAAGGTACCGATTTTGTGTTCGGCAATATGGCGAAACAGGGACTGGCGTTTATTTTCCTCGGCGTGCTCTGTCCAATTGTGTTCATTTCCGCCCTGATCGGCATCTTGCAGCACTGGCGTATTCTGCCGTTGTTGATTCGTCTGGTCGGTACCCTGCTGTCGAAGGTGAACGGGATGGGCAAACTTGAATCATTCAATGCCGTGAGTACGCTGATTCTGGGTCAATCGGAGAACTTCATCGCCTATAAAGGTATCCTCGGCGATATCTCCGCACCGCGCATGTACACCATGGCCGCAACTGCGATGTCGACGGTGTCGCTATCGATTGTCGGTGCTTACATGTCGATGATTGATGCAAAATATGTGGTTGCCGCACTGCTGCTGAATATGTTCAGTACCTTCATTATCCTGTCGATCATCAACCCGACACGCCCGGAAAATGAAGAACGCATTGCACTGGATAAGCTGCACGAAGACCAGAGCTTCTTTGAGATGCTGGGCGAATACATCCTGGCAGGTTTTAAAGTGGCGATGATTATTCTGGCGATGCTGATTGGATTTATCGCCCTGATCGCCGCCATTAACGCTCTGTTTGCCGCGGTATTTGGCTACAGCTTCCAGCAACTGCTTGGCTATGTCTTCTATCCGTTTGCGTGGTTGATTGGCATTCCTTCTGCCGATGCCCTGCAAGCGGCAAGCATCATGGCGACCAAACTGGTAGCCAATGAATTCGTGGCCATGATTGAGCTGAAGAAAGTCGCTGCGGGAATGTCACCGCGCGGTCTCGGCATTCTGTCCGTGTTTTTAGTGTCTTTTGCTAACTTTGCCTCAATTGGCATCGTGGCGGGAGCGATTAAAGGACTGAATGAGCGCCAGGGCAATGTGGTATCGCGCTTTGGCTGGAAGCTGGTTTATGGTTCCACACTAGTGAGCCTGCTGTCAGCCGCGTTTGCAGGATTGTTCATTTAATCACAGCGGAGCGGCCTGCTAGCCGCTCTTTACAGGGGCGCGCCCATCAAAGCGGCCCTGTTCTGCTTTAGAACGCGACACACACCAGCGAATCGACACGCATCACCGACTCCTGATCGAAGCGCGTTTTATAAATGTCGCGCAGCGCATTGATGCTGTCAGAACTTGCACGGCCCGGCTGATGTATCAGCATTAACGCTTTGCTGTTTTCACGCGCCAGCTTTCCACCCTCTCCCAGCCACTGACCTTTACCGTCATACACTGAAAGCCCATCTTTGAATCGTGGCGTGACGTCATTATCAACAAATTGCTGCCATTCGCTGCTGCTGATGACGCCGCCTTTCGGCTTGTTCATCCCAAACCACAGGGTGGTTTGCATCATGATGTCTCCTGAGCCGCACACGGCAACAGGGGCGGTATTGGGTAGAATTTGTTCACGAGGTGCAGCGGGTGTCTGGCATCCGGCCAGAAAGAAGACGATAGCCAACGGCATCGCCGATTTATTCAGCATCATAGCCTCAGACTGTTTAAGTATCACACTGGACATCATAGGGTGTGAATGATGGATACGTCATCCTTTTCACTGAAAGTTGCGCGCGGCGTTAGCTCATTGCGCTTATGCCTATCATGGTTTGGCTGCCATCACTATAATGCGATGAACATTCCTGAAAATGAGTACAAGCTTATGATCCGCAGCATGACCGCTTACGCCCGCCGTGAAGCAAAAGGCCACTGGGGCAGCGCAGCCTGGGAAATCCGTTCGGTAAACCAACGCTATCTGGAAACCTACATCCGTCTGCCGGAACAATTTCGTAGCCTGGAGCCGGTGATTCGCGAGCGTATCCGTAATCGCCTGACGCGCGGTAAAATCGAGTGCAACCTGCGCTTTGATGCCGACCCCAGTGCACAAGGTGAGCTGCAACTAAATGAGGCGTTGGCGAAACAGCTGGTGCGATCCGCCAACTGGGTGAAGATGCAGACCGACGAAGGCGCGATCAATCCGCTGGATATTCTGCGCTGGCCTGGCGTGATGTCAGCTCAGGAACAGGATCTGGATGCTATCAATACCGAACTGCTGACCGCACTCGACGGCACACTGGATGACTTCATCATTGCTCGTGAAAGCGAAGGCACTGCGCTCAAAACCCTGATTGAGCAGCGTTTAGAAGGCGTGTCGCTGGAAGTCAGCAAGGTGCGTGCGCAGATGCCGGAAGTGGTGAAGTGGCAGCGTGAACGTCTGGTCAGCAAACTGGAAGAAGCGGAAGTACAGCTGGAAAATACGCGCCTTGAGCAAGAACTCGTCATGATGGCGCAGCGCATTGATGTGGCGGAAGAGCTGGATCGTCTGGATGCGCACGTCAAAGAAACCTATAACATTCTGAAGAAAAAAGAAGCGGTTGGTCGCCGTCTCGACTTTATGATGCAAGAGTTCAATCGTGAGTCGAACACACTGGCCTCTAAGTCGATCAATGCCGATATCACGGCGTCAGCTATTGAGCTGAAGGTGTTGATTGAGCAGATGCGCGAGCAGATTCAGAACATCGAATAACACCTCATTCGGCTGGTGTTAAAAAAAGCCCGGTGATCCGGGCTTTTTTGCCCGCTCAGCATGCCCAGTGCGTTTCGTTTATCCTTTAGACCAATTTGCAGACTTTGCAATGTAAAGATTGTGAAAGCTTTGATGATGATGCATGTCAATGGCTGACCAAACATGACTGTGAATCAACCTTAGGGACTTTCACAGTAAGAAATTATGTTGTTGTTTTTCATCAATTATTTATTTTCATTCCATGAATCTTCCGTTGAAAATACGCTTCCTCAATGAAACCTCTCCATCCTAAAGATTGCAGAGATTACGTTTCTTTGAGGGCACTATTTGCTAATCTACTGGTCGTAATTAACACAGCCGTACCGCCAGGAATTCATGGACACCCTTCTTTGTGCGATACACCCACTCTTTCCCTGAAGGCGTTATGAAGAAAAACGGGCAGTTCAATTCTAAACTTTTGCATCCCCGCTACTGGTTTACCTGGTTTGGGCTGGGTGTGCTGTGGCTGCTGGTGCAGCTTCCCTATCCTATTTTAATTCGGCTTGGCGCCTCTGCCGGCAAGCTGTCGCGTCACTTTCTGAAGCGTCGTGAGCGCATTACCCGCCGCAATATTGAACTCTGCTTCCCGCATATCAATGAGGAAGATAAAGAGGTATTGATCGCCGGTAACTTTGAATCCCTTGGTATGGCGCTGGCAGAAACCGGTATTGCCTGGTTCTGGTCGGATGCGCGCGTCCGCCGTTATTTCCAGGTTGAAGGCCTGCACAACCTGCAAAATGCGCAGCAAAACCATCGCGGCGTGATGGCGATTGGTGTGCATTTCATGTCGCTTGAGCTGGGTGGCCGCATTACCGGACTGTGCCAGCCAATGATGGCGATGTATCGCCCTCACAATAATCAGGCAATGGAGTGGGCGCAGACAAAAGGTCGTATGCGATCGAATAAGGCGATGATTGATCGTCGCGATCTGCGCGGTATGGTGCAGGCATTGAAACAGGGCGAAGCCGTCTGGTTCGCGCCAGATCAGGATTACGGCCCGAAAGGCAGCGTGTTCGCTCCGCTGTTTGCTGTCGAAAAAGCGGCTACCACCAATGGCACCTTCGTATTATCGCGTCTGGCTAAACCGGCCATGCTAACGATAGTGCTGATCCGCAACAGCGATAAGAGCGGTTATCAGCTCATCATTCAACCGGAGTTGCAAAACTATCCGTATGAAGATGAAGCAGCTGCCGCGGCTTACATGAATAAAGTGATCGAGAAAGAGATCCTGCGCGCACCTGAGCAGTACTTATGGCTGCACCGCCGCTTTAAAACTCGCCCACCGGGTGAAGCGTCACTTTACGTCTAATCTGTTGATGCAGCAGGCCTTCGCCTGCTGCCCCTTCTGCACTGCTCACATTTACCAACCATTCTTAACGAAAAACAGGTTTGTCAAAAATTGCACAGACTCATGTAATGGTCTGCTCTCTTCTATTCTGACCAAAAACATGAACCTGCTACTTACCACCAAACCACGCGCGCTGCTGGCGCTTGCCGTGGCCAGCGCTCTGCTGACCGGTTGTGCCAATCCGCACGGCTTACATCCTCATAACTCTCTGCTTGATGCCAACTCACTGCAAGCCAAAGCATCCCTTAGCGGCGCGCATTTCAGCGCAGCAAACTGGCCAAAAACCGAATGGTGGCAGGGATTTAACGATCCACAACTGAATCGGCTCATTGCCGATGCTATGACTTCAAGCCCGGATTTGCAGGTGGTGAACGCGCAGGCAGACAAAGCCAATGCGCAGGTCATTGCCGCCGAGGCTGAGCGCTATCCCGATGTGGATCTTAATGCCGGGATCACGCGTTCCCGTGTGGCAAAAGTCGACGACCCGCTTCTGCAAGGTAAAAGCTACAGCACGCTGCGCACGGCCAATATCGGCATGAGCTACACCTTTGACCTGTGGGGCGGCAAGAAAGATGCAGCAGAAGCCGCGCTAGGTCAGGCGCGCGCCAGTGAGTTGGATCGCCAGGCCAGCCAGTTGACGCTCGCCGTCAACGTGACGCGCGCCTGGAATAACCTCAACCTGGCCTGGTCGAACGCTGAACTGGCAAAACAGAATGCCGACCGTTCCAGTGGCATCGCCAAAATTCAGCAGCAGTATGTCAGCGCCGGTTTGACGTCCGACTATCAATACAAGCAGGCGTTATCGCAGCAAAAAACCGCTGAAGCCACCCTGACCGAAGCCAAACAGAATGTCACCGATGCTGGCATTCAACTTTCCACGCTAATTGGTAAAGGGCCGGATTACTGGCACCAACTGAAAGCGGCGAAAATGGATGTCCCCATTGCCGCCACGCTGCCGGGTAATATTCCGGCGGAGCTACTGGGTCGTCGCCCGGATGTGGTGGCAGCGCGCTGGCGCGTAGAAGCAGCATCAAAACAAATTGCCGCAACGAAAACCGAGTTCTATCCCAACATCAACCTGGTGGCGGAAGCCGGTACCCGTTCACTGCTCGGCGATGCATTTTTCGGTGCACCCAGCCGATTCTTTAACGTGGGTCCAAGTCTGTCTCTGCCGATCTTCGATGCCGGCAAGCGCCGCGCCGATTTAGCGGAAAGTGACGCTAACTATGATCTGGCTGTCGCGCAGTACAACAAGCTGCTGATTGGTTCCCTGGGGAATATCAGCGATACCATTACGCAACTGCAGTCGATTCAGGATCAGCTGGCGCAGCAGCAGAGCGCGAATCAACTCATTCATAGCGCATGGGATGATTTAAACCGTGAATACACCGCAGGATTGCGTCCGTACCTTGATGTGCTAACCATCCAGAACCAACTCATCGAGTCCGATCAGAAACTGGTGGCGTTGCAGGCGCAGCAGATCAATCTGGCAGTGGTATTAATTGAAGACCTGGGTGGCGGATTCCAGAACACTGACACTTCAGTGAAGGGATAAGCTGACGGCTGGCATTCTGCTGCACATTGATGAATGATAGTCCGCACCTGGAATACTCTGCGGACTATCATGATGGAACAGAATGCCAATGCCGGCTGGTTACGCCCGCTTATCGCTGACCGACTGACACCTTACCTCGAAATTGATGCGACGCGCCTGCAACACAATCTGCAACACATGCAGCAAAAAGCCGATGCCGCAGGTGTCACGCTGCGTCCACATATCAAAACGCATAAAAGTGTCTGGATTGCCGATCAGCAACGCCAGTTAGGTGCGCGTGGTATTACCGTGTCAAAACCTAGTGAGGGTGTTGCCTTTATCCTCGGTGGGGAGCGCGATTTGCTGCTGGCTTATCCCGTTGTTCACGCCGATACACTCACTGAATTACTGGCTGTCGCCGTGCAATATCAGGCGCGTGTCACCTGTATTGCCGACTGTACTCTCGGCGTCACGGCAATCGCTCAAGCGCATCGCCAGCAGCCCACGTGTGAATTGTCTATCGCCATTAAAGTCGATGTGGGGTTGCATCGCGTGGGAGTGGATCCGCACAGCGGTGAGGCCGTGGCATTGGCGCAGCAGATTAAAGCAGCGGGATTGCCTTTTGCCGGACTGGTTTCGCACGCCGGCCATGCTTACGGCGCGGGTCATGCCGAGGCTATCGCTGAAGTTGCACAGCAAGAAATCATGTTAATGAACCAGGTTCAGCAGCAATTGATCGCTGCAGGCTTTGCGCGTTGCCGCATTTCTGTTGGCTCCACGCCTTCAGCCCTGGCCGCGCCGGTGGCTGAAGGCAGCGACGAAATTCGTCCTGGAAATTATGCGCTGCTGGATCTTACCGCCTGGCGCCTGGGGCTGTGCACGCCCGATGCACTGGCACTCAGCGTGGTAACGCGTGTAGTGGCGGTGAATCCGCATTTCGCGATTATTGATGCCGGCTCCAAGATGCTCAGCTCTGATAAGGGTCCGCACGGCACTAACGCCAGCGGTTTCGGTATCGCCGTTGATGAGCAGGGCTACCAATACGAAGTTCTGAAACTTTCGGAAGAGCATGGCTTTCTGCAATACGGAGATCATGCTCCGGCGCTTGGGGCTCTGCTACGCATCTTCCCCAATCACAGCTGCGCGGTAGTGGCTCAATCTGACCGCTTCGTTTTACGCCATCAGGACGGTACAGCAGAGATGAAGGATATTCAGGGACGCGGCAAGTTTATCTGATAGCAGGATTTTTACTGGAAACCTCTGTTGCAGCACACTTCCACTATCCTGCCATTTGCAGCGGAATCCCCTTCAGTTAAGGTACTCTTTGCTGTAGGCAGTCTCATCATTCTGTAGGGTACGGCCTTAAGACCGCCATTTTACTGTGGCGGCCATCATTCATCTCCAGAAGCCACCCTTACGGATTCCCTGCCTTTCATTCGCCTAACGGAGGTTCCATGCTGCCATCTCAGACAGTCACGCTGACCATTCCCCGCAACTGGTTAGATTTATATGAAACCATCTGGAAACCTGAATGCTTTGCCAAATGGGCCAGTGGGCTTAGTGCCAGTACGCTCACGCAAGAGGGTAACTACTGGAAAGCCAAAGGACCTGAAGGTTCAGTGAAAATCCGCTTCACGCCACACAACCCCTTTGGCGTCATGGATCATTGGATCGATACCGGCAGCGGTAAGGAGATTTATATGCCGATGCGCGTGATTGCTAACGAAAAGGGAGCCGAAGTGGTGATGGTGGTTTATCGCCAACCCCTTATGTCTGATGAAAAATTTGCTCAGGACGTTGACTGGGTAAAACGCGACCTGGATCAACTTCTCCACCTGTTAACTCATTAGAATCAATGCATTATAAAAATCGTACTGCTTTAACTTTCGCTGGAAGCAATCAATAAAAAAGTCATCTTTTTCTACGCAATAGCGTTTAACTGTTTAACGATAATATCTGTTGCTTTTCGTGCTAATCACCAGTCTGGCTAAAGTCTTCTCACCAGGAAAACTCCTGGTGAGAGCACGCCTCCTAAGTCTTAGCCCCTCTGATTTATCGGTGTTTTTTCTTACTTATTCAAATGGCTTGTTTAATCGCCGATCAAAATATCTAACAGGACTTATTAATCGCTCATCCGTCCCCTTATCTATTCTGATGCAAAGTCTGAAACCATTTATTTCTGAAGTTCATTTATAGGAGTTTTCTTATGGTGTTAATTTAATTAAAACACGGTATAACTCATTCACACACAGCAATACCCGATAATAACAACAGCAGGGAAATAACATGGATCGCTCAACCTATCCTTTGTTGTCTGAAAAAGAATTTGTTGAGATTGCCAGTAGGATACTGGCCGGGGAATATAATAATTCAAAGGGATTTTATAATGATCTTGCGGATTTCCTCCGAACAGGAGGAGATACCGCTGAGACAATGAAATATTTACGCGCCAGGGGCATCTCTTTAAATTCAGAACATCATTTAATTGAATGCATCTTTACGTGGCAAACTCTGAAAGGCATTTCAGGGCTGCGTCAGGACACGCTGCATTGATGTGATCTGTACTCTGGGCAGGCGCCCGGGTGAACCCTTAATTGCATTGGTACATGTACCATAACGAGCAGAACATGGCGATAAGAGAAAAAAGTTTGGCCAGCGCCAAATGGTCAATTTTGTCATCCATAAAAATCGTCGGCATTGGTGTTTTACAACTTTCACTTCTGGCACAAATACTTCAGGCAAACGAGTTAGATTTACTCGCCATTGCCATTGTGATGTTATTGATTATTGATACGCTTGCCGACCGTGGATTTGGCAATTCAGTTATCAGAAATATAAATCTTAATAACAGCGAACTATCCATTCTCTACTGGGGAAATGTATTAAGTGGCATGATGATATTCGCCGTGCTGTTTATTGGTAGTGATTTATATAGCCGAATCATGAACCAACCGGAAATGGCGATTATGCTGGAAATGATTTCGGTGATTTTCATCATTATTCCACAAGGGCAACATTATCGCGCCATATTACAGCGTGAGAAACAATTCTCGCGTATCGCCTTCACAGAAACCTCATCGGTGCTGGTTGGTCTGGGTGTCACACTGTTTACCGTATGGCTGACCCCTTCAGTGTTGTGCGCTATATGGGGCTACCTGGCCATGGTATCCATCAGAATGCTGGTCTACTGCTACTACGGTCGTTCCTGGTTCCAGCCAGAATACCGTTTTAGCCTGAAAAGTTTCGCTAACGTGCGAGCAAGAAACGGATAATAAAAACAAGTCTGTATGGTGGGCTCTGGGCATCTGAGAAGATGCGTTCGCGTGCTGGTCGCCAGCACGCTTTTTTCTTTTTTGATACGGTTAACATCTCTTCTTCCCCCGTCTTCTTACCCCTCAGACCTGCACGATCACACAGATCACATCACATTTTTTAATGCGAAAGCGTAACGCACTCCTGATTTATCAAGCGGGTTAAGCCTGTTAGCATGAGCGGCATCAAAACAGCTAATCCGATGACGTCTGCTTTAGAAATACTCAGTGGTCGATAGCTGAGGAAATCTTTAGGCTGGCCGCCGATCTTATGGAGTGCTCTATGTTATTAACCGTTCTCTACATTATTGGCATCACCGCCGAAGCCATGACCGGTGCGCTGGCCGCTGGTCGCCGCAAAATGGATCTGTTTGGCGTCATCATCATTGCGTCCGTCACTGCAATCGGAGGCGGCTCGGTGCGTGACATCCTGCTCGGGCATTATCCGTTGAGTTGGGTTAAAAACCCGGAGTACATCATGATCGTGGCCGCCGCGGCGGTGGTGACCACTTTTGTTGCCCCTTTAATGAATCATCTGCGTAAAGTGTTTCTGGTACTGGATGCGCTTGGCCTGGTGGTGTTCTCCATTATTGGCGCGCAGGTCGCGCTGGATTCTGGTCATGCCTCGATCATTGCCGCTATTGCCGCCGTGATCACGGGGGTTTTTGGTGGCGTGCTGCGTGATATGTTCTGCAATCGCATCCCGCTGGTGTTCCAAAAAGAGCTCTATGCCGGTATCGCATTTGCCGCAGGTTGGATCTACATTCTGCTGCTCAAAACGCCGCTTCCCCATGAAGCCGTGGTGATCATTACGCTGCTGGCCGGCTTCATTGGCCGTTTATTAGCGCTGCGCTTCCGCCTTGGTCTGCCGATCTTCAACTATCCCCACCCCGAACATTAAAGGTGCAGCAGGAATTTCCTGCTGCTGTAAAAAGCGGATCAGTTGCTGTAATTCCTCATCCTGCAGCATGCTAACAATCCGCTCTGCCAGTGTGCGCCCGATGCCGGGTAGCTGCTGCCACTCATCTGCCGAGCGAGCCAGCAACGCTGTCCAGTCGTTATCCGCTAAGGCCTGCAACGCGGTTCGGGGAAGCGGTAGACCTAATGCGCTCACCCAGCGCCGAAAGGGTTGCTGACGTGTCTGTTGGAAACGTTGCCAAATCTCTTGTGCCCGCGCAGAGGACATCCCGCTGTCCTGCGCGATCTCTTCTGGCGTTAACGTCAGCCAGGAGAAAAGATGGGTGATGGCGCCACTGTTCAGTAACCGCTGCCAGCTACTACGTTGCACGCCAGGGATGTTCAGCACCGATTTCTGACTGAGCCAGGTGAGGCGTGATAAGAACTGCAGCCGACAATCCTGGTTGAAGTGCAAACAAGACAGCGGATTAAATTCGCCCTGCTGCGGGGTTGAAGGATAATCTCGCCCTCTCACCCGCCAAATGACTCGCTCTAAGCGAGGAATACCCTGACCGGCTAACGTGACTATCACTTGATCACCTGCGATGACATCCAGCTCCCGCCATCGCCGCAGCGATCCAAGATTCACTCTGCGCACGGTTTTATCATCCAGCTGAACGGGAGTGAGGTTCAGCACCACGGCAATTTTCCCCGTGCGCCCAACGTTGAAATCCACGGACAGCACTTCACTGCTGACTTCAACCGGCTGATATTTCCACGCGGCCGACCAATGCCCCTGACCAGGCTGCCAGTCCCGCCCGGCACCGACGGGTGATTGATGGATCACGACGCCATCGGTGACGAACGGCAAAGATGCACGGAACCAGCGATCGCGCCACACCTCCGCCTCCTCTTCGTTCTCGATTGGGTGGCTCCAGTCCTGCGCCAGAGCGAATCCCCAGCGTGATAACTGCGCCAGTCGAGCGGGCATCTGGATTGGACCATCGGGCCATGCCCAGATAAAAATGCCGAAATCTGCCAGCAGCGGAGAAGCTTCATGACGCATCATCGCACCCGCCACCTGCGCTCTGGCATTTCGCCCTCCGTCACGTGCTTGCTGATGATCGGTCATAAGCAGAAACAGCTCGCCTTGCAGCACCACCTCTTCACGATCGGTTTCAATGTGAGTAGGAATCGCCGGAATATGGCGGGCTTTGGTTATCCACTCTTCGCCACGCAAGCCATCGCCGCGACTCACCAGGGAAACCAATTGCCCGCGTCGATACACCAGCGTTACCGCCACGCCATCGACTTTCGGCTGTATCCACAGTGGCGATTTATCCTGCATCCAGTAAGCCACCGCCAACTTGTCACGCAGTTTCCGTACCCCTGTGTGTGCCACCGGGTGTCGGGTACTACCGTCCGTTGTGGGCTGCGCTTGATAAGCCCGTTGATCCGGCGTGAAGCAGCGCTGCCAATGCAGTAAGCGTTGCTGCAGGCTGTCATAGTCCCCATCGCTAACCAGGCTCGTGCCCTCGCGATAGTAGGCATCATCCCAGTGCCGTAGCTGGCTATGTAAATGAACCATCTCGTGTTCGGCGCGCACCGGTGACCAGTTAGGGCACAGCGCTTCAGCCCCGCAAGCCGCGGTGAAAAACCAGCAACACAACCACCACCATCCTTTCATCGTTGCTCTCCTTTTTGTCTATTGGAGAGTGCGATGAGGGCAATGACCAGTGCTGAAGGTGGTAGAGAGCAAACGTATTCCCGGTTTTTTAAGCCGTTTGCAGCGGCTTACCGCGTTATCTGGCACGGGTTCACAGAAAAAGAATTACCTTAGCCCAACGGCAAACGCTGCGTGGCACCGTTAAGCCGTGTATACTGTGCAGGAAATCGACTCCGCTCTTTACTCAATTCAAGATAACCATGGCTCAAGGCACGCTTTATATTGTTTCCGCTCCCAGTGGCGCGGGTAAATCCAGTCTGATTCAGGCTTTATTGAAGACACAGCCGCTGTACGATACGCAGGTGTCTGTTTCCCATACCACTCGCGGCGTGCGTCCCGGTGAAGTTCATGGTGAACACTATTTCTTTGTCTCCAAGCCTGAATTTGAGACCATGATTGCCGCTGAAGACTTCCTCGAACATGCGGAAGTGTTTGGCAATTATTACGGTACCTCGCGCGCCGCGATTGAGCGCGTGCTGGCGACCGGTGTCGATGTATTTCTGGATATCGACTGGCAAGGTGCTCAGCAAATTCGTCAGAAAATGCCTGCCGCACGCAGCATTTTTGTGCTGCCGCCGTCGACTGAAGAGTTAGATCGTCGCCTGCGTGGCCGTGGTCAGGATAGCGAAGAGGTTATCGCCCGCCGTATGGCTCAGGCCGTGGCGGAAATGAGTCACTACGCAGAATACGATTATCTGATCGTGAATGATGATTTCGACCTGGCACTGACCGACCTGAAACACATTATTCGCGCAGAACGTCTGCGTATGAGTCGCCAAAAATCGCGACATGATGCTTTAATCAGCAAACTATTGGCAGTCTGAAGTCACTTTCAGTATTATGCCCAGTCATTTCTTCATCATCTGTGGAGTAGCACACCTATGGCACGCGTAACCGTTCAGGACGCAGTAGAGAAAATTGGTAACCGTTTTGACCTGGTGTTGGTCGCTGCACGTCGTGCACGTCAGATGCAGGTAGGCGGTAAAGATCCGCTGGTTCCGGAAGAGAACGATAAAGCCACCGTTATCGCCCTGCGCGAAATCGAAGAAGGCCTGATCACTACCCAGATTCTGGATGTGCGTGATCGTCAGGAGCAGCAAGAGCAGGAAGCCGCTGAGTTACAAGCCGTTACCGCTATCGCTGAAGGTCGTCGTTAACAGCACTTCGCAGGTTAACCTTGTATCTGTTTGAAAGCCTCAATCAACTGATTGAAAAATACTTGCCTGAGGAGCAAATCAAGCGCCTCAAGCAAGCTTATCTCGTCGCGCGTGATGCCCACGAGGGTCAGACACGCTCCAGCGGTGAACCTTACATCACCCATCCTGTTGCCGTTGCCTGCATTCTGGCCGAGATGAAACTCGACCATGAAACGCTGATGGCAGCGCTGCTGCATGACGTGATCGAAGATACACCCGCCACTTACCAGGATATGGAACAGCTGTTTGGCAAAAGCGTGGCCGAACTGGTGGAAGGCGTGTCGAAACTCGACAAGCTGAAGTTCCGCGACAAGAAAGAAGCGCAGGCTGAAAACTTCCGCAAAATGATCATGGCAATGGTGCAGGATATCCGCGTCATTCTGATCAAGCTGGCTGACCGCACGCACAACATGCGCACGCTCGGTGCGTTGCGACCGGATAAGAAACGTCGTATCGCACTGGAAACGCTGGAGATTTACAGTCCTCTGGCGCACCGACTTGGTATTCATCACCTGAAAACAGAGTTGGAAGAACTCGGCTTTGAAGCCCTCTATCCAAATCGTTTCCGCGTGATCAAAGAGGTGGTGAAAGCGGCACGCGGTAATCGTAAAGAGATGATTCAGAAGATCCTTTCTGAAATCGACGGGCGCTTACAGGAAGCAGGCATTCCCTGCCGTGTCAGTGGCCGCGAGAAGCATCTTTATTCGATCTACCGCAAAATGCACCTGAAAGAGCAGCGATTCCACTCGATCATGGATATTTATGCCTTTCGCGTTATCGTGAAAGACCTGGATACCTGTTATCGCGTGCTCGGTCAGATGCACAGTCTCTACAAACCGCGTCCTGGACGCGTCAAAGATTACATCGCTATTCCCAAGGCCAACGGCTATCAATCACTGCATACATCAATGATTGGCCCGCACGGCGTGCCCGTTGAAGTGCAAATCCGTACCGAAGATATGGATCAGATGGCGGAGATGGGGGTAGCGGCTCACTGGGCTTATAAAGAGGCCGGTGAAAGCGGCACGACCGCACAGATTCGCGCCCAGCGCTGGCTGCAAAGCCTGCTGGAGCTGCAACAAAGCGCCGGTAGCTCGTTTGAATTTATCGAGAGCGTGAAATCCGATCTCTTCCCGGATGAGATCTACGTCTTCACGCCGGAAGGCCGTATCGTCGAACTGCCTGCTGGCGCCACACCGGTAGACTTCGCTTACGCCGTGCACACCGATATTGGCCATGCCTGTGTGGGCGCCCGCGTCGATCGCCAGCCTTATCCGCTGTCGCAATCGCTAACCAGCGGCCAAACCATCGAAATCATCACTGCGCCAGGTGCCCGTCCTAACGCGGCATGGCTCAACTTTGTGGTGAGCTCGAAAGCACGCGCCAAAATTCGTCAGCTACTAAAAAACCTCAAACGCGAAGACTCCGTCAACCTTGGCCGTCGTCTGTTGAGCCATGCGCTCGGCGGCAGCAAGAAGCTGGCAGAGATCCCGCCGGAAAATATTCAGCACGAGCTGGAGCGCATGAAGCTGACCAGCATTGACGATTTGCTGGCGGAGATCGGCCTCGGCAACGCCATGAGCGTGGTCGTGGCGAAAAACCTGCTGCAGTCGGGTGCTGAGCAGCCGCAAAGCAACAGCAAACGCAAAAAGCTGCCGATCAAAGGTGCTGATGGCGTATTGATTACCTTTGCCAAGTGCTGTCGTCCGATTCCTGGCGATCCGATTGTCGCGCACGTCAGCCCAGGTAAAGGTCTGGTGGTGCATCACGAATCCTGTCGTAACATCCGTGGCTATCAGAAAGAGCCCGAGAAGTTTATGCCGGTTGAGTGGGACAAGGTTATCGACCAGGAGTTTGTCGCGGAAATTAAGGTTGATATGTTCAACCATCAGGGCGCACTGGCGAACCTGACGGCAGCTATCAACACAGCGGGATCCAACATCCAAAGTCTTAACACGGAAGAGCGCGACGGCCGTGTTTACAGCGCCTTTATCCGTCTCACCGCGAACGACCGCGTCCATCTGGCCAATATTATGCGTAAAATCCGCGTAATGCCGGATGTGATTAAAGTTCACCGTAACCGTAATTAGTGCATGAACGCTCAACGTTTTGCTCGTATCCAGGAAATGCTGGCCATGCGCCAGCACGACCTCACCGTCTGCATGGAGCAGGTCCATAAGCCGCATAATGTCTCGGCGGTGATTCGTACTGCTGACGCGGTCGGCATCCATGAAGTGCACGCCGTCTGGCCTAGCGTGCGCATGCGCACCATGGTATCTGCTTCAGCGGGCAGCAACAGTTGGGTGAAAGTGCAGACGCATCGTCATATCGCAGAAGCCGTGCGTCACTTGAAAGATCAGGGGATGCAGGTGCTGGCGACCAATCTGTCGGCCAATGCAGTGGATTTTCGCGAGATCGATTACACCAAACCGACCTGCATTCTGATGGGGCAGGAAAAAACAGGCATCACCGCTGAAGCGCTGGCGCTCGCCGATCAAGACATCATTGTGCCGATGGTGGGCATGGTGCAGTCGCTCAACGTGTCCGTCGCCTCCGCGCTGATTCTGTATGAAGCGCAGCGTCAACGGCAGAACGCCGGCATGTATAAACGTCAGCACAGCCTGCTTGATGCCGATGAACAGCAGCGTTTGCTGTTTGAAGGTGGTTATCCGGTGCTTGCACGCGTGGCGAAGCAAAAAGGTCTGCCTTATCCGCATATCAACGCCCAGGGCGAGGTGGAAGCCGATGCCGACTGGTGGGCCACCATGCAATCCACAGGTAAAAAATGAAAGGCCGTCTGCTGGACGCCATACCGCTCAGTACCCTGACCGGCGTCGGCGCCAGTCAGGCGGGAAAACTGGCTAAACTCAGCCTGTTCACTATTCAGGATTTGCTGCTGCATCTGCCGCTGCGCTACGAAGATCGCACCCAACTCTACAAGATTAATGACCTGCTGCCGGGCGTCTGGTCCACGGTGGAAGGTGAAGTGCTACACAGTGAGATCACCTTTGGCCGCCGCCGCATGCTGGTGTGCCAGATCAGTGATGGCAGCGGCGTGCTGACCATGCGCTTCTTCAATTTCAATGCCGGGATGAAAAACAGTCTGGCGCCAGGCCGCCGCGTCACCGCTTATGGCGAAATCAAACGTGGTCAGCGCGGTGCTGAAATTATTCATCCCGAGTATCGCGTGCAGGGCGAACAGGGCGGCGTCGAGCTACAGGAAACCCTGACACCGGTCTATCCCACCACTGAAGGCATTCGTCAGGCCACGCTGCGCAATCTCACCGATCAAGCGCTGACGTTGCTGGAAAGCTGCCCGATTGCCGAGTTGCTTCCGTCAGAACTTAGCGGTGGCTTGATGAGTTTGCCGGATGCCCTGCGCACGCTGCATCGTCCGCCGCCCGATTTACGTCTGAGCGAGCTGGAAACCGGTCGCCATCCCGCACAAAAGCGCTTAATCCTTGAAGAGCTGCTGGCGCACAACCTCAGCATGCTGGCGGTTCGTGCCGGCGCTCAACGTCATCATGCGTTGCCGATGCCTGCTAAGCATAATCTGGTGAATCAATTGCTGGCCGCGCTGCCCTTCTCACCCACCGGCGCGCAAAAACGCGTGGTTGAGGAGATCGAGCGCGATTTAGCCAACGACTTCCCAATGATGCGTCTGGTGCAGGGCGATGTGGGATCGGGCAAAACGCTGGTCGCGGCGCTGGCGGCGCTGAATGTCATTGCGCATGGCAAACAGGTGGCGCTGATGGCGCCGACCGAGCTGCTGGCCGAGCAGCATGCCAACAATTTCCGCCAGTGGTTTGCGCCGCTGGGCATTGAAGTGGGTTGGCTGGCTGGCAAGCAAAAAGGCAAAGCACGTGAAGCCCAGCAGGAAGCGATTGCCAGCGGGCAGGTAGCGATGGTGGTCGGCACGCATGCGCTGTTCCAGGAGCAGGTCAAATTCAACGGCATGGCGCTGGTGATCATTGATGAGCAACATCGCTTCGGCGTGCATCAACGTCTTGCGCTATGGGAAAAAGGTGAAGAGCAGGGGTTCCATCCGCATCAGCTGATTATGACCGCCACGCCGATTCCGCGTACCCTGGCGATGACCGCCTATGCCGATCTCGACACCTCCACCATCGACGAATTACCGCCTGGCCGCACACCGGTCACCACAGTGGCCATTCCTGACAGTCGCCGCGGCGATATTATTGAGCGGGTGAAAAACGCCTGCCATGAAGGTCGCCAGGCTTACTGGGTCTGTACGCTGATTGAAGAGTCAGATGTACTGGAAGCACAAGCGGCGGAAGCCACCTGGGAAGAGTTGAAACTCGCGCTGCCTGGCTTGCAGGTTGGGCTGGTGCACGGCCGCATGAAACCGGCAGAAAAACAGGCGGTCATGGCGGCCTTCAAAGCCAACGAGATTCAGTTACTGGTCGCGACGACGGTGATTGAAGTCGGGGTAGACGTGCCCAACGCCAGCCTGATGATCATCGAAAACCCGGAACGTTTGGGCCTGGCTCAGCTGCATCAGCTGCGCGGTCGCGTGGGCCGTGGCGCAGTCGCCTCGCATTGCGTGCTGTTGTATAAAGCGCCGCTCAGCAAAACCGCGCAGAAGCGTTTGCAGGTACTGCGCGACAGCAACGATGGCTTCGTCATCGCTCAGCACGACCTGGAAATTCGCGGTCCTGGTGAATTACTTGGTACGCGCCAGACCGGTAATGCGGAGTTTAAGGTTGCAGACTTACTGCGCGATCAGGGCATGATCCCGGAAGTGCAACGCGTGGCACGCCATATCCACCAGCACTATCCAGAACAGGCGCAGGCGTTGATTGAACGCTGGCTGCCAGAGACCGAGCGCTACAGCAATGCTTAAAAGTGGGCAAAAGACAGCGTGTTAAAGAGCCAACACGACACGATGCCCGCCCTTACTCACTACGATCGATCGCCATAAAATCCCCGACAAATTTCTGCAACAGACGCGCCAGCTCGGTGCGCTCGCTATCCTGCCAGTTCTCAAACAGATGCTGATAAATCTGCGCCCGTGCGGCATCGATTTTATCCGTCATCGCTTTGCCAGTGGCGGTAATGACCGCTTCGTTTACGCGTTTGTCTTTGGCATTTTTCTGTCGTTGCGCTAACCCCAGCTCTTCCAGTTTCGCCACCTGACGGCTCACGGTGGTGTAATCGCGTCCGGCGCGCTCTGCCAGTTCCACCACGCCAATCGGTCCAAAGCGGCCAATCTGAATCAGCAGCGGAAATAGCGCACGATCGAGTTGAATATTGGACTCTTTTATTAGTAATTCATCACGTTGCGGGCGATTAAAAGTACCCACAATCATCAGCAGCGCATTATGCAGATCGTCGAACTCTGCACTATTATGTGTATTTTGCACACTTTTCATTGACGTCATCCCGAGGCAGAACTAATGTGTGCATATTACACATATATTCCGATTATCTGAAGGAGAAAGCATGAAAGCAGCTATCGTTTCTGCAGCGGGCGAACAGCCGGTTTACGCTGATTTCCCTGAACCGCAAGCCGATGAACAACATGTTATTGTCAGCGTTAAAGCAGCTGCCGTCAGTCAACTGGCGAAAGCACGCGCTTCTGGCAAACACTACAGCGCCACCACGCATTACCCTTTTATCACCGGCATTGACGGCACCGGTACACTCAGCAACGGCGATCCGGTCTATTTTCTCGCCTTTGATGCGCCCTGGGGCAGCATGGCGGAAAGAACCCTGGTTCCAGCCACTGCCATTGTGCCTCTGCCCGCCTCACTCGATCCGGTGCTGGCAGCCGCCATCGCCAATCCGGGCATGTCCTCCTGGGCAGCATTGACGCGCCGGGCGCAGTTGCAGCCAGGTGAAACGGTGCTGATCAATGGCGCCACCGGCACCTCAGGTGGACTAGCGGTACGCATTGCCCGCCATCTCGGCGCGGGCAAAATCATCGCCACTGGTCGCAATCGTGAAGTACTGGATCAACTGCGTGCCCAGGGCGCGGACATCACCCTGACGCTGGATGAGTTGCCCGGCGCACTGCCCGCACTGATGAAAGAAGGTATCGATATCGTGCTGGATTACCTGTGGGGCCAGAGTGCACTTGATATCATGCAGGCGGCTGTCGCGGGTGGAGAGAAATCGGTGCGCTTCGTGCAAATCGGCTCGCTGAGTGGCCAGGAGATTACCCTGCACAGCAAGCTGTTGCGCTCATCGGGTCTGACATTAATGGGCAGCGGTCTGGGTAGCGTATCCGATGCGGATCTGATCGCCTGCATCAGCGAAATGTTGAATGCCGCGGCGGAGAGTGATTTTTCGGTCGCTTTCCAGATGCGCCCGTTGCGTGAAGTGACTCAGGCATGGCAGGAAGATGATAGCCGCAGCCGTACCGTGTTTACGCTTTAAATCAATGCAAGTGAAAAGGGGCATTGCAAACGATTGCTTTCACACCGCAACCGTTTAAAATCGCCCCTTTGTTGTCATTGAGAACGCGCACCATGTCCGTCAATACCGCTGAATCTCATCAGTCAGCCCGTCCAAAGAGTGAACTGATTTACCGCCTCGAAGATCGTCCACCGTTGCCACAAACGCTGTTTGCTGCCTGTCAGCATCTGCTGGCGATGTTCGTTGCTGTGATTACCCCTGCACTGTTGATCTGCCAGGCGCTGGGCTTACCGGCTCAGGATACGCAGCACATTATCAGCATGTCGCTATTTGCATCGGGTGTGGCTTCGATCCTGCAAATCAAAACCTGGGGACCGGTGGGTTCGGGTTTGCTCTCCATTCAGGGCACCAGCTTTAACTTTGTGACACCGCTGATTATGGGTGGCATGGCGCTGAAAAATGGCGGTGCCGATGTCCCGACCATGATGGCCGCGCTGTTCGGTACGTTGATGGTGGCGTCCTGTACCGAAATGGTGCTGTCACGCGTTCTGCATCTGGCGCGTCGTATTATTACCCCGCTGGTTTCCGGCATTGTGGTGATGATTATTGGCCTGTCACTGATTCAGGTCGGCCTGACCTCGATTGGCGGTGGCTTCGCGGCGATGAGCGATCACACTTTCGGCGCACCAAAGAACCTGCTGCTGGCTGGCGCGGTATTGGTGGTGATTATCCTGCTCAACCGTCAGCGAAATCCCTACCTGCGTGTGGCTTCACTGGTGATCGCGATGGCGGTCGGTTATGCGTTGGCATGGGCGCTGGATATGCTACCTGCCACCAGCGCGCCCACCGATCAACCGCTGGTGGCGGTACCGACACCGCTCTATTACGGTCTCGGTTTTGACTGGAACCTGCTGATCCCGTTGATGCTGGTGTTTATGGTGACCTCGCTGGAAACCATCGGCGATATCACTGCCACCTCGGATGTGTCAGAGCAACCGGTGAGCGGCCCACTGTATATGAAGCGCTTAAAAGGCGGCGTGCTGGCTAATGGCCTCAACTCATTTGTATCCGCATTGTTCAATACGTTTCCGAACTCCTGCTTTGGGCAGAACAATGGCGTGATCCAATTGACCGGCGTTGCCAGCCGTTATGTGGGCTTTGTCGTGGCACTGATGCTGATCGTGCTTGGCCTGTTCCCGGCGGTGAGTGGTTTTGTGCAGCACATTCCTGAGCCAGTGCTGGGTGGTGCCACCATCGTGATGTTTGGCACGATTGCGGCATCGGGTGTACGCATCGTTTCGCGCGAGCCGATGAACCGTCGCGCCATTATGATCATCGCACTGTCGCTGGCCGTTGGCCTGGGTGTTTCACAGCAACCGCTGATTCTGCAATTCGCCCCGGACTGGCTGAAAACCCTGCTCTCCTCAGGCATTGCTGCCGGTGGTATCACCGCAATCGTGCTTAACCTCGTCTTTCCACAGGAAAAGTAACCCTTAAGGCAGGCTACGGCCTGCCTGTTATTTATCCGCTTTTACATCCAGGCTGTTGAGCTGTAACGGTAATTCAGGCATAACAACCTCTTACCGGATAAATATCGGGATGGATGGATGCGATGAAATTTTTAGGCAAGTTTTTCCTTACCTTACTGCTGCTGATTCTGCTGGGGCTGGTTGTCCTGTATGTCTTGCTACAGACACAGTGGGGCGCAGGTTGGTTTAGCCGTTGGGTAAGTGATAAGACCGCCTGGCATCTTTCCCTCAGCAAGATAGAGCACAACTTCTCTTCTCCCTCGCACATCATGCTGGATGATTTCAGCTTTGGGCACGATGGTCAGCCAGCGGTGTTGGTGGCCAAGCGCGTCGATCTTGGACTGGCGCTGGTGCAATTCAGTGACTGGCTGCATTTTGATAGCATCGACGTGCGTGATGGCGAGATTAACCTCGCGAATCAGACGCCCGATACCACGCTGCCTATCCAGACCAATCGCCTGCAACTGAACAACGTGCGCATTGATAGCCCGCACAGCATGCTGCCGATGATCGCTGAACGGGTTAATGGAGGAATTATCCCGTGGAAACCGACCCCGACGGATATGCTGGGCAGCGATGCACAGTTCCAGATGAGCGCAGGCAAGCTGACGCTGAATGGTGTTCCAGGCAACAATGTGCTGCTGCAGGGAAGTGTGAAGCAGCACCGCATGATATTCAGCAATATTGGGGCCGATCTCGCGCGTGGTTCGATGACCGGTAACGCCGAGCGCGACGCGCAGGGTAACTGGAAGATTGATCAGCTACGTCTTAACGATATCCGCCTGCAGACCCATCAAAATCTGAGTGATTTCCTCAATCCTCTGCGCGACGTGCCGTCAGTGAGCATCAATCGCCTGGATATGACCGATGCCCGACTGCAAGGGCCCGATTGGGCTGTCACCGACCTCGATTTAACCCTGAAGAACATCACGCTGCGTGGAGATGACTGGCAAAGCGATGATGGCTCACTGTCGATGAATGCCGGTAACTTCATTAATGGTGGCTTTGAGCTTAACGATCCGATTGTGAATGCCAACTTCTCGGCGCAGGGCATTGAATTGGCCCAGTTCAGTTCACGTTGGGCCAATGGCGTGATCCGTGCCAGCGGCAACTGGACGCGCAGCGATAAACGCCTGACGCTGAATGATTTAGCCATTGCCGGGCTGGAATATACCTTACCGCAGAACTGGCGCGACCGCTGGCAGCAAGCGTTGCCATCATGGCTGGATAGCGTGCTGGTGACACACGCTACGGCCAATCGTAATCTGGTGATCGACATCAACCCTGCTTTCCCATTCCAGATGACCGCGCTGGATGGTAACGCCGATAACCTGCTACTGGCACGCCAGCATCAGTGGGGAATCTGGGGCGGTAAAGCGAGCTTTAACGCGGCGGAAGCAACGTTTAATCGCACCGATCTGCGCCATCCCTCCATTGCCTTTAATGCTAACGATCAGCAGATTCAGGTGACGGAAATGAGCGCCTTCAACGGTAACGGTTTGCTGGAAGGGACGGCGAGTGTTGGCCAGGATGCACAGCGTCCATTGACGCTGAATCTCAAAGGTCAGGCGGTGCCAGCCAATGTGTTGCAGAACTGGGGCTGGCCTGCGTTGCCTCTTAGCGGCAACAGTAATCTTTTGCTACAGGTGAAAGGTTCATTGAGTGCTGCCGCGCCATTGCGCCAAAGTGTTGAGGGTAATGTATCCGTGACCACCGATACACAATCGGTGCAGCAGACGATGCATGCGGGTCAGGTTCAATAGATTGTCAGCAAACGGTAGCGATGCGAGGAATGCCGCGTATCAGTAGCGACACCCTGTCGCTCACCGATGCGCCATTCTTCGCGCTGCTACCGATTAAGGTTGAAGATGGCTAAAACGTAATCTGCACGCATTAATTAATGCGTGCACCCGAGCCACCCTCTTCTAATGCACCCTCTGCATCGGCTGGCAGTACGATATATACCCCTTCAAACACCGCACCCAGCTCATCGTCACCAAACAGTTCCACTTCCATCTGCACGCGTGCTTTACGACCACGCGCCAGACGGTCAAGGTCGCCACTCAGTGATCCCAGGTCGGCAATTGCACCCGGACGCCCACTAATGGGCTTACTGTAACGAATATGAGCATCGGCAAGGATGATAGTGCCGCCGAGATGCCGCTCGCGCAGTAATAGCCAAATCAGCCCCCAGCCTGTGAGCGTAGCCAGTGAGAACAAACTGCCAGCAAATAATGTGTGGTGCGGGTTCTGGTTGCCGGTTTCTGGCATGGTAGTAACGAACTTCTGCCCGGTATATTGCAGAATGCGCACGCCCATTTTCTCACTGAGCGGAATATGCTCGTACCAGGCCTGCTGCAACTGACCACACCAGTCAGCGCGGTGCAGAATGTCATCCAGTGTTACCACCGGTTTGATCATCAGGAAATGGCGCACCGGCGTGGTTTGTGGCGCGGTGATTTCTCCCTGATTGACATAGCCCAGCTTGGCGAAGAACTCCACGGCGTCTTCACGCGCGCTACAGGTCACGCGCTTCGCCCCCTCCTGACGCGCAACGGATTCCAGCGTCATCGCCACCAGCGTCCCTAATCCTTTGCCCTGCACCGAAGGGTGTACGGCCAGGAAGCGGATGGCCGCTTCGTTTTCCGCATTGATATAGAGACGTCCAACCGCAACAGGATCGCCCTGCTCATCGACCACCATCTGATGATGCGCCAGTGCATCCCAGGCATCACGCTCAGAACCCTGCGGCTGACGCAGCGGCTTACGTAACATTTCCCAGCGGAACTGATAATAAGTATCCAGTTCTTCCGCCGTTTGCGGCACACGAAGATGATACATAAAGTGATTCTCTCGTTCGGAGCTTGCGTGGCTGATCCCTGGCCGCTCGGCTGAAAACCTCACACCTGCAACCAGAAGGTCACTGGGCCATCATTCACCAGCGAAACCTGCATGTTGGCAGCAAAACGACCGTTCGCCGTGGTCACACCCTGTGCCCGGCAACAATCGCTGAAATAGTGATAGAGACGCTCGGCTTCCGCCGGTTCGGCACCACCCGAGAATGAGGGACGCATGCCTTTGTTGGTGTCGGCGGCAAGTGTGAATTGCGAAACCACCAGCACGCTGCCACCGGCCTGCTGTACGTTCAGGTTCATTTTGTCGTTCTCATCACCGAAGATGCGATAACCCAGCACGCGTTCAGATAAGCGCTGTGCCTTTTGCTCATCATCGCCCTTCTCCACCCCTAATAACACCAGCAAACCGGCGCCAATCTCGCCCACCGTCGCGTCATCCACCACGACGCTGGCGCGACTGACGCGCTGAATCAAAGCAATCATGTTTCCTCTCGTTCTTTTTCGCGTTCCTGCTGTTTTAGCTGGCGATAGTCATCCAGGGTGACGGTGATTTCCGCGCCTAACAACACAATACACCAGGTCCAGTAAACCCATAAAAACAGAATCGGGATGACTGCCAGTACGCCGTAAATTAATTGATACGAAGGGAACATCGTAACATAGAGCGCAAACCCTTTTTTGCCCAGCTCAAACAACAGCCCGGCGACAATCGCGCCGACCAGTGCATCACGCGTTGGCACACGGCGCGTTGGGACGATGCTGTAGAGCAACCAGAACGCGAGGATGGCGAGCACCAGAGGGAAGATGCGTAACACCTGATCGATAAGGCTGGTGACGCCGGTGACGTTGACCCAGCGTAGCGATAACAAGTAAGAGCTGATGGCCAGACTGGCACCCGCCAGTATCGGGCCGAGCGTCAGGATCATCCAGTAGACGGCAAAGGAGTAAACCATTGGCCGTGGTTTAGTACTGCGCCAGATCGCGTTGAGTGCGCTGTCCACCGAGTGCATCAGCAACAGCGCGGTCACGATCAATCCGACAATCCCTACCGCTGTCATTTTATTGACGTTGGCCACAAACTGGTCGAGATAGCGCTGGATAACATCACCGGCTGCCGGCATAAAGTTGCTGAAGATGAAATGCTTAAGCTGGACGCTGATCTCCGAAAACATCGGGAAAGCGGCAAAAAGCGCAAACACCACGGCGATCAGCGGCACCAAAGCCAGCAATGAGACGTAGGCCAGATTCCCGGCCTGCGTCGTCATGTTGTCTTCATCAACTCGGCGCCAGAGCAGTTTAACCCACAGGAAAAACGCGTGTGCCGAGTGACGCAAATGGTTACGTGTTACCACTCAGCGACGGCTCGCGAACCAGTCCGGCACGGTTTTCGCGTCTTCCACCAGCACGCTCTCTATACCTAGCGCGCGCGCGGCATCAATGTTGGCGCGATTATCATCAAAGAACACCGCTTGATCGGCGGTATAGCCTTCGTGCTCAAGCACATATTGATAGATACGCGCTTCTGGCTTACGCATGCCTATGTCTTGCGACATATAGACGTGATCGGCGGCCTGTTGCACTTCCGGATACTGCGTTGGCCAGAACTCAAAGTGCAACTGATTGGTGTTGGACAGGATTACCACGCGCTCACCGTTGGCGCGCAGTGTGTTCATGATCGCCAGCGTTTCCGGACGCACCCCGACAAACACCGCCTGCCAGCCCGCGGTGAATTGCGGATAGCTTAAGGCGATATCCAGTTGATCACAGATACGCGCCGCAAACTCGGGATCGCTGATCTCACCACGTTCGTGTTTCTCGAACGCCTCATCCATCTGGAAGCGACTTTGTAAGGTCGCCAGCGGCACACGTCCCAGGTCACTCCAGACGCCGAGCACGCGATTAAAATCGATATCAACAATCACATTGCCTAAATCAAAGATGTACAGCATGACGCCTCTCCTTCTATTCCCTGGATCATTCACTTTAGCGGCAAAAAGCATGACTGAACAGGTACGATGAGGGGGAAATAAGCGTTCTGGAATCGGGGACAACTTTCACAAAGCGAGCGTTGCAGCGGGTTGCAGGCACAAAAAAGCCCCGCGATGCGGGGCTTAAATATCAGACTGTTTCGCTTACTCTTTACCGCCGCGAGACGCACGCTTACGGTCGTTCTCGGTCAGGTGACGTTTACGAATACGGACTGACTGCGGAGTCACTTCTACCAGTTCGTCATCATCGATGAACTCGATAGCCTGCTCCAGCGTCATTTTCTGCGGTGGAACCAGAGTGGTCGCTTCATCAGTACCTGACGCACGCATGTTGGTCAGTTTCTTACCGGTCAGGCAGTTAACTGTCAGGTCGTTAGAACGGCTGTGAATACCGATGATCTGGCCTTCATAAACCTCAGCACCGTGACCCAGGAACAGCTTACCGCGATCCTGCAGGCTGAACAGTGCGAATGCGACTGCTTTACCCTGGCCGTTAGAGATCAGTACACCGTTCTGACGCTGGCCCACTTCGCCTGGACGCACATCGTCGTAGTGGCTGAAGGTGGAGTACAGCAGGCCAGTACCTGAAGTCATGGTCATGAATTCGTTACGGAAGCCGATCAGGCCGCGGCTTGGGATCATGTAGTCGAGACGTACACGGCCTTTGCCATCTGGATCCATATTTTTCAGATCGCCTTTACGCTCACCCATCGCCTGCATCACAGAACCCTGGTGGGTTTCTTCGATGTCGAGGGTCACGTTTTCGAATGGCTCTTGTTTACGGCCTTCGAATTCGCGGAAGATAACTTTCGGACGGGATACCGCCAGTTCGAAACCTTCACGACGCATGTTCTCGATCAGAACAGACAAGTGCAGCTCACCACGACCAGACACACGGAATGCGTCTGAATCTTCGGTTTCTTCAACACGCAGTGCCACGTTGTGCACCAGCTCTTTGTTCAGACGCTCCAGGATCTGGCGCGAAGTCACATACTTACCTTCTTTACCGCAGAAAGGTGAAGTGTTGACGTTAAAGAACATGGTTACGGTTGGCTCATCAACGCTCAGGGCTGGCAGCGCTTCAACCTTCTGCGTGTCGCAGATGGTGTCAGAGATGTTCAGCTCGCCCAGACCGGTCACAGCGATGATATCGCCTGCTTCAGCCTCGGCACTCTCGATACGTTCCAGACCCAGGTGGCCCAGTACTTTACCGACTTTACCGTTACGGGTTTTGCCTTCGCTATCAATGATAGTGACTTGCTGGTTCGGCTTGATTTTACCGCGCTTGATGCGGCCAATGCCGATAACGCCCAGGTAGTTGTTGTAGTCCAGCTGCGAGATCTGCATCTGCAGTGGGGCTTCAACTTCAACCTGTGGTGGAGAAACACGATCCACAATCGCCTGGTACAGCGGGGTCATGTCGTCTGCCATGTCGTTGTGATCCAGACCGGCGATACCATTCAGCGCTGACGCATAAATGATAGGGAAGTCCAGCTGCTCGTCAGTCGCGTCGAGGTTAACGAACAGGTCAAACACCTGATCAACAACCCAATCAGGACGCGCGCCCGGACGGTCAACTTTGTTGATGACTACAATCGGCTTCAAACCATGAGCAAAGGCTTTTTTGGTTACGAAGCGGGTTTGCGGCATAGGGCCATCCATCGCATCTACAACCAGCAGCACCGAATCCACCATGGACATAACACGTTCCACTTCACCACCGAAGTCGGCGTGTCCTGGGGTATCAACGATGTTGATACGGTAGTCGTTCCATTTGATGGCGGTGTTTTTTGCGAGGATGGTAATCCCACGCTCTTTCTCCAAATCGTTGGAGTCCATTACGCGCTCAGTCGCTTCGGTACGAGCATCAAACGTACCAGACTGTTGTAACAGCTTGTCAACCAGGGTGGTCTTACCATGGTCAACGTGCGCGATGATGGCGATGTTACGCAAATTTTCGATCACAGCTTTGCCTCAGGCATTATAGAAATAACGCGGTATTGTACACGGATTAAGCGAAAGACTGAACATGATCACAGTATTCCCTTAAAGTTTATCTTAGTGCTGTTTTTTAGCACCAATAACGGTGCATTAATCTGCACTGCGATGGGGTTTTGCACCTTTTTGGGGCGAAAATTAATCTATGAAGCACCAAATTAGTGCACATCATCCATACTGGTGCAGTGACCGACTCACGAAAGAGCGCGTCACAGCGCCATTTTTACCATTGTAATAAAGTTGGCACAGAATTCGCTTTATATCTTTCAAGCGAAAACGACAGTTATACAACGGTTGAAAAGAGCTTGCCGAGATCTTGGTTAGGGGTGGTCAGTAAGCGTGACACATTCCAGGCAACGAAGTTCTCTCACCATGACGATTATGACCATTTCCAGGAGAGTTTAAGTATGTCCGCTGAACACGTCCTCTCGATGATGAACGAGCACGAAGTTAAGTTTGTTGACCTGCGTTTTACCGATACCAAAGGTAAAGAACAGCACGTTACTATCCCTGCTCACCAGGTTAACGCTGACTTCTTCGAAGAAGGCAAAATGTTCGATGGCTCATCCATCGGTGGCTGGAAAGGCATTAACGAATCAGACATGGTGCTGATGCCGGATGCGACCACTGCAGTTATGGATCCTTTCTTCGAAGATCCAACGCTGATCATCCGTTGTGACATCCTCGAGCCAGGCACGCTGCAGGGCTACGACCGTGACCCACGCTCCATTGCTAAACGTGCAGAAGAGTTCCTGCGTTCTTCAGGCATCGCGGATACCGTGCTGTTTGGACCAGAGCCAGAGTTCTTCCTGTTCGATGACATTCGTTTCGGTTCTTCTACTTCAGGTTCACACGTGGCTATCGATGATATCGAAGCGGCATGGAACACCGGTAAAGAATACGAAGGCGGTAACAAAGGTCACCGTCCAGGTCTGAAAGGCGGTTACTTCCCGGTTCCACCAGTCGATTCATCTCAGGACATCCGTTCTGCTATGTGTCTGACCATGGAGCAGATGGGCCTGGTGGTTGAAGCTCACCACCACGAAGTTGCTACTGCTGGTCAGAACGAAGTGGCTACCCGCTTCAACACCATGACCAAAAAAGCTGACGAAATTCAGATCTACAAATACGTAGTGCACAACGTTGCTCACGCGTACGGCAAAACTGCAACCTTCATGCCTAAGCCAATGTTCGGCGATAACGGTTCTGGTATGCACTGCCACATGTCCCTGTCAAAAGGCGGCGTGAACCTGTTCTCTGGCGACAAGTACGGCGGCCTGTCTGAAACTGCTCTGTTCTACATCGGCGGTATCATCAAGCACGCTAAAGCGATCAACGCCCTGGCTAACCCAACCACCAACTCTTACAAGCGTCTGGTCCCGGGTTACGAAGCACCTGTTATGCTGGCTTACTCAGCACGTAACCGTTCAGCTTCAATCCGTATCCCAGTGGTTGCGAGCCCGAAAGCGCGTCGTATCGAAGCACGCTTCCCGGATCCAGCGGCTAACCCGTACCTGGCCTTCACCGCGCTGCTGATGGCGGGTCTTGATGGTGTTATCAACAAGATCCACCCTGGCGATGCGATGGACAAAAACCTGTATGACCTGCCACCGGAAGAAGAAGCTGAGATTCCAAAAGTTGCAGGTTCTCTGGAAGAAGCATTGAACGCACTGAACGAAGACCGCGAGTTCCTGACCCGTGGCGGCGTGTTCACTGATGACGCTATCGACGCGTATATCGAACTGCGTAAGCCAGAAGTTGACCGCGTGCGCATGACTCCGCACCCAGTTGAGTTCGAACTGTACTACAGCGTTTAATTTAAAAAATTTCAGCGCATTTCACGCCGCTGATTGGCGGCGTAAATAACCTGAACGTTTTTTTGTTGCCGTGGAAACTTTAGCCCATCTCCGGATGGGCTTTTTTCACCGCGAATTCATCGTTCGAATGATAGTTTTCAGTCCCAAAAGGCTATAATGCACTAAATTAGTGCAGAGGAACGCTGTATGGCAACTGGCACATTGCCCGACGCGGGGCAGATTCTTAACTCTCTAATCAACAGTATTTTGCTGGTCGATAACGATCTGGTTATCCATTATGCCAACCCGGCAGCGCAGCAATTACTGGCACAAAGCTCACGCAAATTGTTCGGCACGCCATTACCGGAATTAACCGGCTATTTTTCGCTGAATATTGAGGTGATGAGCGAGAGTCTTGGAGCAGGCCAGGGCTTTACCGACAGCGAAGTGACGTTAGTGGTCGATGGCCGCGCGCACATTATGTCGCTGACCGCACAGCGTCTACCCGATGGTCTTATCTTGCTGGAAATGGCGCCGATGGATAATCAACGCCGTCTCAGCCAGGAACAGCTGCAACATGCTCAGCAGGTCGCTGCACGTGATTTAGTGCGCGGACTGGCGCATGAAATTAAAAACCCGCTCGGAGGTTTACGCGGCGCTGCGCAGTTATTAACGCGTGCTCTGCCCGATCCTTCGCTGCATGAATATACCCGGATTATTATCGAACAGGCGGACCGACTGCGTAATCTGGTTGATCGTTTACTGGGGCCCCAACAGCCCGGTATGCACGTCACACAAAGCATTCATCAGGTGGCGGAGCGCGTGGTGAATCTGGTCTCGATGGAGCTGCCGGACAATGTCTCGCTGGTGCGTGATTACGACCCGAGCCTGCCCGAGCTGCCACACGATCCCGATCAGATTGAGCAGGTGCTACTCAACGTAGTGCGTAATGCGTTGCAGGCGCTGGGTGACGAAGGTGGCACTATCGTGATCCGCACCCGTACCGCGTTTCAGCTGACGCTGCACGGCACCCGTTATCGCCTGGTGGCACGTATTGATATCGAAGATGATGGCCCTGGGATTCCTGCTCAGCTACAGGACACGCTGTTCTATCCGATGGTGAGTGGTCGTGAAGGAGGCACCGGTTTAGGTCTCTCCATCGCCCGCAGTCTGATCGATCAGCATTCAGGAAAAATAGAATTTAACAGTTGGCCAGGACACACCGAATTCTCGGTTTACCTGCCTATTCGCCAGTGAGGTTTCTATGCAACGAGGGATAGTCTGGATCGTCGATGACGATAGCTCCATCCGCTGGGTGCTTGAACGTGCGCTCACTGGAGCCGGTTTGAGCTGCGCGACATTTGACAGCGGCAATGAGGTGCTGGATGCACTCTCAAGTAAAACCCCAGATGTATTGTTATCGGATATTCGCATGCCGGGCATGGATGGACTGGCGCTGCTGAAACAAATTAAACAGCGTCACCCAATGCTACCGGTCATCATAATGACCGCGCATTCGGATCTTGATGCCGCCGTCAGCGCATATCAACAAGGCGCGTTCGATTATCTGCCCAAGCCGTTTGATATTGATGAAGCGGTCGCGCTGGTTGAACGTGCGATCAGTCACTATCAGGAACAGCAGCAGCCGCGTAATCAACCGGTGAGCGGCCCGACAACCGACATCATTGGCGAAGCGCCGGCGATGCAGGATGTGTTTCGCATCATCGGCCGTTTGTCGCGATCTTCCATCAGCGTGCTGATTAATGGTGAATCGGGTACCGGTAAAGAGTTAGTGGCGCATGCTCTGCATCGTCACAGCCCGCGTGCCAAATCACCGTTTATCGCGCTGAATATGGCGGCAATCCCGAAAGACCTGATCGAATCCGAATTGTTCGGGCATGAGAAAGGGGCCTTTACCGGGGCGAATCAGATCCGTCAGGGCCGTTTTGAACAGGCCGATGGGGGCACGCTGTTTCTTGATGAAATAGGTGATATGCCGCTCGACGTGCAAACCCGCTTGCTGCGCGTGTTGGCCGATGGCCAGTTCTATCGCGTGGGCGGCTACGCACCGGTGAAAGTGGATGTGCGTATTATCGCGGCAACCCACCAAAACCTTGAGTTGCGCGTGCAGGAAGGCAAGTTCCGTGAGGATCTGTTCCATCGCCTGAACGTGATTCGTGTGCACTTACCGCCGCTGCGTGAGCGTCGCGAAGATATCCCACGTCTGGCGCGCTACTTCCTGCAAGTCGCCGCGCGTGAGTTGGGCGTCGAAGCGAAGATTCTGCATCCGGAAACCGAAACCGCGCTGACGCGCCTGCATTGGTCCGGTAACGTACGCCAGCTGGAAAATACCTGCCGCTGGTTAACCGTGATGGCTGCAGGCCAGGAAGTACTGATTCAGGATCTGCCGCCGGAGCTGTTTGAGTCGAGCACGCCGGACAATCCAGTGCAGTCTCTGCCGGATAGCTGGGCCACCTTGCTGGCACAATGGGCGGACCGCGCGCTGCGTTCCGGTCATCAAAACCTGCTCTCTGAAGCGCAGCCGGAGATGGAGCGCACGCTGCTCACCACCGCCCTGCGTCACACTCAGGGACACAAGCAGGAAGCCGCACGTTTGTTGGGTTGGGGTCGTAATACCCTGACGCGTAAACTGAAAGAGCTCGGAATGGAATAAGTGAGAATCAGGGGAGCGCGATGCTCCCCTGAATTTTTATATCACCCGCGAGAATTGCTGCATGCGAGCCTTTTGGCGCAAATAACGATCGAAGCACATGCAGATGTTACGAATCAGTAAACGCCCAATTCCTGTGACATGCAGACTACGCCCACGCCGTTCCAGCAAACCATCCGCCATCAAAGGTGCCAGTAACGCTAAATCTTCCGCAAAATAGGTTTCGAAGGTGATCGGCCACTGCGCTTCAATCGCCGCGAAATCTAATGAGAAATGACAAATCAGCGTTTTGATGACATCACGGCGCAGACAGTCATCGTCGCTTAGTGTCAAACCACGCCATAGCGCGTTCCCGCTCTGCTCCACGCTGGCATAGTATTCTTTCAATTCTTTTTGGTTCTGAGCATAACTGTCTCCCAGCATACTGATCGCTGAGACGCCGAATCCCACCAGCTCAGTCTCGCCTTGCGTGGTGTACCCCTGAAAATTGCGGTGCAGTTCACCCGCACGTTGCGCAATGGCCAGCTCATCATCCGGTTTGGCAAAGTGATCCATCCCGATGAACTGATAGCCTGCATCCGTTAGGGTGCCAATGGTTTGCTGCAGGATTTGCAGCTTCTGTTCCGCACCAGGTAGCTCTTCATCTTTGATTTTGCGTTGTGCAGCAAACAGCGTCGGCATGTGCGCGTAATTGAATACGCTGAGACGATCGGGATTAAGCGCGATGACTCGCTGTAAGGTGAAGGCAAAGCTTTCGGGCGTCTGGAGCGGCAGGCCGTAAATCAGATCCAGGCTGACTGAGCGGAATCCTCGCGCACGCGCGCGCTCGACCAGCCCGAAGATAGTCTCTTCATCCTGCACGCGATTGACACGCTCCTGCACCGCCTTATTGAAGTCCTGCACACCCATACTCAGGCGATTAAAACCTTCAGCACGCAGATGATCGATCATCGCCAGCTCAATTTCGCGTGGATCGACTTCGATCGACATCTCAACGTCATCAGCAATCTCAAAATGGCCACGCAGCAGCGCCACCAGACGGCTGACCTGAGCTTGATTGAGAAAGGTTGGCGTACCACCGCCCCAGTGCAATTGCGTGACGCGGCGTCCGGCAAACAGCGGCGCACGCTGGCGGATTTCCTGCTCCAGCACATCCAGATAGCGATCGGCCTTGTGCAGCTGGCGCGTCACAATCTTATTACAGCCGCAGAAGTAGCAAAGGCGATGGCAGAACGGAATATGGACATACAGCGACAGGGAACGTTGAGGATAGCGTTCAACCGCAAACTGGAAGCTTGCCTCGCCAAAGTTCTCATTGAACTCCAGCGCAGTGGGATATGAGGTGTAGCGCGGACCCGCGTAATTGTATTTTTCAATCAGCCGTTGGTCCCATTCAATCTGCTGCGATGACATGCTCACTCCTTACGGTGACGTCGTTTGAGGGAGGGTCGCGTTGCAGAAGAGGAGAGATAGCGGTGAGCCGTACGCCGGCGTAAACGCGACTTCAGACGCGACAGGCGACGAAGTTTAAACAATAACCACAGGAGATAACATGTCAGCAGCAGCGCTAAAATTGATCCAGGCCAAAGCATCAGCGAATACCTGTTTAGCGCGGCATGCGCAAATGCGCATGCCGATCAAAAATGACTTAGTTGCCTTTTAACAAGCGCATCATATCGACTTCGGCTTGTTCATCTTCAGCACCATCATCCAACGCGATACCGAGGGTTTCCATCAGTTCGTCAATGCGATCCAGCGTCTGATCGAGCCATGCCTGATCTTCAGCGCTGAGTGTCTCACCACTTTCCAGACGATCCAGTAAGGTGTCGAGGCGTTCATCATTTTCCAGCTTCGCCAGCTCTTCTTCCGGTGTCAGACGAACCTTCTCCGCTTTCGGCCTGGCTTTCGCTACCGGCTTTTTCTCCGGTACGGTTTTACCATCGGCCACCAGCGCAACCGGTTTTTTACTGCCAGTACGTGGATCGGCATTTTTCTGACCCTGGCCTTTGCCAGCGCCTTTGGTTTCCGGGTTAGCACGGCTGCCCGCTTTATGGCCGCTGTGCTTTTTATCGCGTTTACGATCGCGTGCTTCCTGGTTCAGTTCTTCACGCGATTTGCGTTTGGCTTTAGCAGCAGGTTTGCCACGCTGGGCTGGTGCAGGTTGCTTCATGGTGTCCGGTCTCGGCGATTTTTCTTCAGTATAGAATTGCGGCGAAATCTAGCAGAAAGATGACAAAGAAAAAAGGCGATAGCCTATGCTATCGCCTTATTTCGCACCTTCTACTGAAGGAATAACGGTATAAATCCTTTACAGCTCTCAACGTCCCGGTTGCTCCTTCGCCTCATCGCTCCTGCGAGTAATCCTTTTCCTTGTCCGACTCATACCTGAATCACATCCTGCCATGCTCCTGGTCATCCCCGACACTCCTGAGCGCATCATCCTGATGGGTGCTGCCGTGCACTGACACCAAATGTAGACCAATCAGTAAAATGAACAAGTAAGACATGTCTTTAATTTAGAGCGATAATTTTCAATATCTATTTATCTTATTGAAAATATTACGATATCCAACACATGAACATTCTATTAATCGGTAATGACTGGCAGTAATTCTCGTCGATCTCTTACAAAGTGGCGCGTTAAGACGCTATCGGGCACTTTTGCGCCATAACAGGTATAATCAGCCCAATTGAACGAATCACTTTGCTGGAGCTTTACTTTGTCTGCTTTGAATTATCACATGACCCACTTCGTGCTCAGCGCCCCGGATATTCGCCATTTACCGGCAGATGTGGGCATTGAGGTCGCGTTTGCCGGACGCTCTAACGCAGGCAAATCCAGCGCGCTGAATACCATCACCAACCAGAAAAGCCTGGCGCGTACCAGTAAAACGCCAGGTCGTACTCAGCTCATCAACCTGTTCCAGGTCGTCGAGGGGAAAACCCTGGTCGACTTACCGGGTTATGGCTACGCCGAAGTCCCGGAAGAGATGAAACGTAAATGGCAGCGTGCGCTGTCTGAATATTTGCAGAAGCGCCAGGCACTGAAAGGCCTGGTGGTGCTGATGGATATTCGCCATCCACTGAAAGACCTCGATCAGAATATGATTGAATGGGCAGTCCAGAGCGGCATCCCTGTACTGGTGCTGTTAACCAAAGCAGATAAGCTGGCATCTGGTGCACGTAAAGCGCAGCTCAAACTGGTGCGTGAGGCAGCATTAAGTTTTATGGGTGATGTGCAGGTAGAGATGTTCTCGTCACTCAAGAAGATCGGCGTTGATATCGTTCGTCAGAAACTGGATAGCTGGTTCAGTGAACTGGAACCGGCGCAGGAAGATGAAGAAGCCCCTTCTGAGTAATGTGAAGCGCGGGTTTACGACCCGCTTTTCAGAAAAAGCCCAATAAAAAACGCCCCAGTCATAAATGACTGGGGCGGCTAAATATTCAGCCAAATCCGATTACGTGAAGTAAAAGGTCTGAAAGATAGAACATCTTACCTCTGTACCCTACGCGATGAACTTTACCTGATTTTTCCTGACCAACAAAGGGTTTTTTGTTGTTAAGTTTCAGGATTCCACATCTTTTTTACCGGGTCCGTCACACTTTGGCTTAAGGCGTGTAGTTTAATTACTAAAAAAATGCTTAGCCGATAGGCAGTTACAAAATGCGCATTTAACAAGCGGCTTTACATCGTTGCTGAACCGATTAAGTAAACTTTTTTCTTATGGCGATGTCAGCGGCATAGATATACCGCCGACAACGTTCCTTAGTGCGCCTGGTCCCAGTTATCGCCCGTTCCCACTTCAACCTGCAGCGGTACATCAAGTTTCATGCTGCTCTCCATCAGTTGGCGGATCGTCGCACTCGCACTCTCTACCGCGTCTTTGTGGATTTCAAACACCAGTTCATCGTGTACCTGCATGATCATCTTCACAGCGTCATCCTGCTGTTGCAGTAACCAGCCATCTACAGCGATCATCGCGCGTTTGATAATGTCCGCTGCGGTGCCCTGCATCGGGGCGTTAATCGCCGCGCGCTCTGCCGCCTTACGACGAATGGCGTTGCTGGAGCTGATGTCCGGAAGCCACAGGCGGCGACCATCCAGTGTCTCCACGTAGCCCTTATCGGCCGCCTGGGTGCGAGTCTCTTCCATGTAACGCAGTACGCCCGGATAACGCTCAAAGTAGAGATCCATATACTTTTTCGCTTCGCCAGCACCGATATTCAACTGGCGCGACAGACCGAAGGCACTCATGCCATAAATCAGACCAAAGTTAATTGCCTTGGCACTGCGGCGTTGCTCACCTGAAACCTTGCTCAGCGCAACACCAAAGACTTCTGACGCTGTCGCGCGGTGAATGTCTTCACCCTGCGCAAACGCATCCAGCAGGCCTTTATCCTGCGACAGATGCGCCATGATGCGCAGTTCAATTTGCGAGTAGTCAGCCGCAACGATGCGATTATCTTTATCTGCGATAAAAGCCTGACGAATACGACGGCCTTCATCGTTGCGCACTGGGATATTTTGCAGGTTGGGATCGGTAGATGAGAGACGTCCGGTGGCCGTGACCGCCTGATGATAAGAAGTATGCACGCGGCCGGTAATCGGATTGATCATCAAAGGCAATTTGTCGGTATAAGTCGACTTCAGCTTAGACAGGCCACGATGCTCCAGAATCACTTTGGGCAGCGGATAGTCCAGCGCCAGTTCAGCCAGCACTTCTTCGCTGGTTGACGGTGCGCCACCCGGCGTTTTTTTAGTGGGCTTGATACCCTGCTTTTCAAACAGAATGGTTTGCAGCTGTTTGGTGGAGGAGAGATTAAACGGCTCGCCTGCCAGTTCGTGCGCTTTCAACTCCAGTTCCGCCAGACGTGCGGTCAGCTCCTGCGAATGTTTGGCCAGGATGTTTTGATCGATCAATACGCCGTTGCGTTCAATGCGTGAAATCACGGTCACCAGCGGCATCTCGATATCGGTGAAGACCTGCTTCGGACCCGCTTCCTGCTCCAGCTTCGGCCACATCTGCAGATGCAACTGCAGCGTGACATCTGCGTCTTCTGCAGCGTAATGAGCGGCCTGCTCGATAGCAATCTGGTTGAAGGTCAGCTGATTTTTTCCTTTACCGGCAATCTCTTCGAAGGTGACGGTTTTATGGTTCAGCCAGCGCGAAGCCAGGCTATCCATATCATGTTTGCCGCCGACGCTGCTCAGGCAATAAGATTCCAGCATGGTGTCGAATTTAATGCCGTTCAGCTCAATATCGTAGTTCTTCAGCACGCCACGATCGTATTTGAGGTTCTGGCCGACTTTTGCAGATTTAGCGTCTTCCAGTAGCGGTTTTAGCTTTTTCAACACGTCGCTGCGGTCGAGTTGTTCTGGCGCATCAAGATAGTCATGGGCCACCGGAAGATAAGCGGCTTCACCGGGCGCAACCGCAAAGGAGAGGCCGACAATGTTGGCACTCCAGCTATCCAGAGAATCGGTTTCCAGATCGAAGGCAAAGAGTTCTGCTTTATTCAGTTTTTGCAGCCACTCGTCGAAGGTTGCCTCATCCAAAATGGTGACGTAGCCGTCAGATGACAGCACGCTAGCGGTTTCCGCCACCGCAGCCACAGGTTCAGTCGCCAGCGATTTCTGCGCCTGCACATTGCTCTTTTTGCCCTGCAACCAGGTGCCGTCCTGTAAATCTGTGATCCAGCGTTTGAATTCATAACGGCCGAAAAGATTTTGCAGCTTTTCAACGTCCGGTTCGTTAACGGTGAGTTGCTCACAACCCAGTTCCAGTTCTACATCCGTTTTGATGGTCGCCAGCTGATAGGACAGGAATGCGACTTCGCGATTCTGCTCTAGCTTCGCTGCCATGGTCTTCGCGCCACGGAACGAGAGATCCGCCACTTTATCCAGGTTGTCGTAAATCGACTGCATACCGCCCAGGCCCTGCAGCAGCGCCTGTGCCGTTTTCTCACCCACGCCAGGCACACCCGGAATGTTATCCGAGCTGTCACCCATCATGGCAAGGAAATCGATAATCAATGAAGGCGGCACACCGTATTTTTGCTCAACCTCTTCCGGGCCCAACACGGTGTTGGTCATGGTATTAATCAACGTAATGCCCGGCGTGACCAGCTGCGCCATATCCTTATCACCGGTACTGATCAGCACTGCACGGCCCTGCTTTTCTGCTTCCAGTGCCAGAGTACCAATCACATCATCAGCCTCAACGCCGGTCACCGCCAGCAGCGGTAATCCCATCGCTTTGACCATCTCGTGCAGCGGCTCGATCTGTGCACGCAGATCGTCGGGCATTGGCGGACGATGCGATTTGTAGTGCTCGAATAATTCATCGCGGAAAGTTTTGCCTTTCGCATCGAAGACCACGGCCACATGGCTCGGCTGATACTGCATCAGCAAACTTTTCAGCATGTTGAGCACACCGTACATCGCGCCCGTGGGCTCGCCTGCACTGTTGGTCAGCGGCGGAAAGGCATGATACGCCCGGTAGAGATAAGAGGATCCGTCTACCAGAATCAGGGGATTTTCTGCAATTTGCGCCATAGGTTCGTATTTTCTTCGTTGCGATAATGAGGGCTATAAGGATGCCACAACCAGAGAGGAATGTTGAATCAGAGCAGAGATGTCAGGATCTTTTTCGTTGTTACGCGGAGTGGATCGCAAGGATCGGTCTGTGGATAACTTTGTGCGTAAAATTCATAACGTATTGTTATTTACGCTTATTGCAATCATTTTACAGATAAAAGTTATTGTTTTTCAATTTGTTATTAACTTACCGTGATGAAGCGCGCCTTTTTGAAAAGGTGATCGTCCATGTGGATATTAAGCGGAGGGTTAACGGGGATATCATTATTACGTCATGGGAAAGGGAGTAAAAACGCCGACATCGCCGGCGTTTATTCGAGCTTAATTACTTCTTCTCAACCAGGAATTTCACTACGTTGGCATAATCGGCAACGAAATTGTCCATAGAGCTGGTGTCCAGGCCGCCGTTGTTCACCATGTATTTGCCGTTAACGAAGATAGCTGGCACGCCCTGCAGATTAAGATCGGCTGCCGCTTTCTGCTGCTGGGCGACCAACGCTTTTACCGCAAAGCTATTCCAGGCTGCATCATAATCTTCTGATGAGATGCCAGCAGCCTGGATGAAGGTGGCTTTCAGGCTCGCCGCATCGGTAATGGTTTGGGTTTTCTGAATACCGTCAAAGATCGGTGCAGTGACTTTGCTTTCCACGCCCAGCGCCATCGCGACCGCCCAGGCTTGAGTCACAACAGGACCGAAGTCTCCGCCGAGGAAATCAACGTGATATTTAGTCACTTTAGTGTCTGCTGGCAGGTTCTTTTTCACGGCATCACTCACGTGATAGACGCGTTCGAACTGGTAGCAGTGCGGGCAGAAGAAGGAGAAGAACTCCAATACCTGTGGCTCACCAGCAACCGGCTTTGGCAGCGTGACGAATTGTTTGCCGTCATTGAACTGTGCCGCTGAGGCGCCAAATGCCAGCATTAAACCTACCAGCGCAAACATAATCTTTTTCATCGTGAAAAAATCTCCTGAGTACTTCATTAAAATTGCGGGCTAAGCTGCAACGGGGGTTGATGTAACAGCCTCTCCTGCTCGATAAATAGTGCAATCTGTCGGCGCCAGAAATCCTCATCGGTCATCCAGGGAAAGGCGCGCGGAAAAGCCGGGTCCTGCCAGCGGCGTACCACCCAGGCCAAATAATAAACCATGCGCATAGCGCGTAAAGGCTCAATCAGTGACAATTCATGTAAATCAAAGTCACTGAATTCATTATAAGCTTCCAGCAGAATATCCCACTGAATCAGCTGTTCCTGACGATCGCCGTTTACCAGCATCCACAGATCCTGCACTGCAGGCCCGTTGCGTGCATCGTCAAGATCGACAAACATCGGGCCATCGCGCCACAGGATATTACCTGGATGGCAGTCGCCATGCAGCCTGAGCGGCTGCCATTTATCATGCCAGCGCTGCTGTAGGGTGCCGATAAGTTTATCAACGGCATTCAGCAGCGCATCCTTCAAGGCAGCCGGTACCAGCGTACTTTGCTCCAGCTCCTGGCGAGGTTGTAAGACATACTCTTCCAGGCCGAAGGTTGGACGCTGTTGAAACAAGCTCTGGCGGCCTGTTTGATGGATGCGACCGAGAAAGCGGCCCACCCACTCCATCTGTTCTTCATTATCGGTTTCATACTGTCGCCCACCCAGGCTTGGGAAAACGGCAAACATAAAACCAGCATGGTGATTCAGCGTACTGCCCTGCAGTGCCAGTGGTGCTGCAACAGGCACTTCATCGGCCAGCAGATCATGCGTGAACTGGTGCTCTTCCAGAATTTGTTGCGCACTCCAGCGTTGTGGCCGATAGAACTTAGCCACATAGCGACGTTTGTCGTCATCACTAAACTGATAGACACGGTTTTCGTAGCTATTGAGGGCGGTTAAGCCGGATTCGACACGCAGACCCGCATCCCAAAGTGCATCCAGGATGACATCGGGGTCCAGCGTCTGGAAATTAAAGGCGGCTTCGCTCATCATTTTGCCTGTGTGTTACCGTTGCAAGGAATGCGCAAGGATAACACTACTCATCATCCTTAATCACACCGCGTGCACGTAATAGCGCGGTTTTGAAGTCCACTTCATAATCCTTTTTCAGTCCGGGAATTTCCGCATCGCAGCCAGCGTCACGCATTTTGAGATGGTAAATCAATATGTCATCGGTTAATTCACTTAATGGGCCACTGAAGCCTGATTCCTGCGCCAGTTTCTGTAAAAATTGCAGCAGGTTAAGGTCAGACTCCTTTTGCCAGGCCGGTTGCAGGAGTTCGAACAATTCATTAAGTCGGTGATATTTCATCATTGATTCCTCTATGCAGTGGTAGGCTGCCGTTATGCAAGTATCGTCCAGTATGATCAAGGAGACGAAAATGACCGCATTTACCGGCGTGATCCTCGCAGGTGGGCAAGGCAGTCGTATGGGTGGCCAGGATAAGGGGCTGCTGGAATTGCAGGGCAAACCGCTTTATCAGCACGTTCTGCAGCGATTGATGCCGCAGGTCAATATTGTGTTGATAAGCGCCAACCGTAACATTGATCGTTATCAGGCCAGCGGTTGTCAGGTCGTTACCGATTCGATGCCAGACTATCCTGGACCACTGGCTGGCATATTAAGTGGTTTGCAGCACAGCAAAACCGAGTGGGTCGCCTTTTGTGCTTGTGATACGCCCTGGTTACCAGAGGACTTCGTTGCACGTTTATGGCAGCAGCGCGGTGCGGCACCTGCGGTGTGGGTACGATCAACGCAGCGTGATCATCCTGCATTGGCACTGGTCAATCGATCACTGGCCGACGATCTGGAAGCCTGGCTGCTTCGTGGTGAGCGGCGTTTAATGCAGTTTCTGCGTGAACATGGTGGGCATGCCGTGACGTTCACAGATTCTGAGGCAGCTTTCCGCAACATTAATACGCCCGACGATTTAGTTGATGGGGAAAAGCAGTGATGAGCGTGCCTTTACTGGCGATCGTTGCGTGGAGTGGCACCGGAAAAACCACTTTGCTGCAACAGGTGATACCGCTGCTTAAGGCTCGCGGTATTCGTTCTGGGTTAATCAAACATACCCATCATCAAATGGACATTGATACGCCGGGAAAAGATAGCTATCTGCTGCGAAAAGCAGGTGCCGATCAGGTGATTGTTGCCAGTACTCAGCGCTGGGCATTGATGTGTGAAACCCCTGATCAGACGTTGAATCTGGCGGAACTGGTCGCGCGGATGGACAGTCCCGCGCTGGATCTGGTGCTGGTTGAGGGCTTTAAAGATGAGCCAGTACCCAAAATCGCGCTGTGGCGGCGTGGTGTCAAAGGGGAATTTGCTGATTTACTGGATGAATACGTGGTTGCGCTGGCCAGCGATGAGAACTTAACGATCGACCGCCCACTTCTCGATATTAATCAGCCGGTTAAGGTTGCTGATTTTATTGAAAAATGGCTGAGAAAAGGTCAGTAACCCGGGGTTTTATGATCGTCTGGCTAAACTTCAGGCGTCAGTTTCAGACGTAAAACAACCCTGATTTCGCCGATCTGCAGACGTAAAAAAACCCTGAACTTTCGTTCAGGGTTTCTTCACTTATTTAATGCCTGGCAGTTCCCTACTCTCGCATGGGGAGGCCCCACACTACCATCGGCGCTACGGCGTTTCACTTCTGAGTTC
>NZ_JASGBX010000049.1:0-450 GCF_030053335.1 Pantoea sp. EABMAA-21 | reverse complement strand
CGGCCCACTCGATGCGACTTTCGGCCCGCTGCTGGCGCTGACTGACAATCAGGGCAGCAGCAGTATGAGCCTGCGTACCTTCCTGACGCGCGTGACTCAGGTGCGTCTGCGCCTGCAGCAGGTCACCAACGCGGCAGACCCGCAGGCCATGACGCAGACGCTGGCGCAGACGGTGTTTCAGGGGAAAACCGTGGACCTGACTGACACGCGTGATTACGGCAGCCTGGTCGCCGCCGGGCTGGGACAGGAGTGGAGCGGTTTCGGACAGACGGTGTTTGTGCGTCCGATAGAGCAGGCCTGGCAACAGGTGCTGATGCCGGCTGCGGGCAGCCTGAACGCCCAGTGGCAGCAGGCGGTGGTGAACGAGTGGAACAGCGCGTTTGGCGGCCGCTATCCGTTTAAAAATGTCAGCAGTGAGGTGTCACTGCCGCTGCTGGCGAAATATCTGAA